>JACZVB010000384.1 GCA_022572865.1 Chloroflexota bacterium
AGATTTGTCCCGATACTCGGGACCTATCTAGGTTGGTAGGGGTTTCCCTGACGCCTAATGTTAGCCCCCCCTCCTGTCAGAAGGGGGGACTGGGGGCCTGTCCTGAGCGAAGTCGAAGGGGTGGTCGAAACCGTTGTTATACCGGTTCTTAGTCAACCCTGTTTATCTGAACTACTGCGCTATTATCTCTATGCTCTCGATTACGACGGGCTCCAGGGGTCTGTCCCGAGAATCGGTAGGCACAAGGCCGATCTCGTCTACCACGTCCTGTCCACCGACGACCTGGCCGAATATAGTATGGAGACCGTTGAGATGGGGTGTCGGGATAAGGGTGATGAAAAACTGGCTGCCGTTGGTGCCGGGGCCCGAGTTGGCCATGGCCAGGAGGCTCGGGCGGTCGAACACCAGTGACGCCACTATCTCGTCTTCGAACCTATATCCGGGGCCCCCGGTCCCCGTGCCCGTCGGGTCTCCGCCCTGGAGCATGAAGTCCTTGATAACACGATGGAATATCACGCCATCGTAGAATCCCTCTCCGGCGAGGAATACGAAACTGTTTACCGTCTTGGGGGCCTCCTTTGAGAACAGCTCTATCTCTATAGTGCCCCGGTTGGTGTTTATTCTGGCGGTGTAGCTCTTGTCCGCTTCTATGGTCATCGGCGGCGGCGCAGGATACTGTTTGATGGTGGTACCTCCCGAAGTAGTGGTTGGAACGGGGCTAGCGGTGGCTGACGGAATGAAGGTTGGAACGGGGCCAGTGGTGGCTGACGGAATGGAGGTTGAGGTGGCGTCATCGCCACCACATGCCACAAGCAGGACCAGGCTGGCGAGTAGTATCAAGAGACGTTTCACGGGCCTATTGTAAGCTAAACCGCTGGGCAAAGTCATCCCCGTGTGCACTATCGATCGTGCCACCTCGCTAGGAGGGTTGTCGCTCCTTTACGGAGGCCCGAGTGGAATTCTCATCTCCTCTAAGCCATCGATACAGGAAAGCCCCGATGACGGCTCCCGTCGCGGGCCCGGCCCAGTAGACCCAGTGGCTGGTCCATGTCCAGCCCACCAGGGCCGGCCCGAGAGAGCGGACCGGGTTCATCGAGGCCCCGGAGATGGGGCCGGCGAAGATGGCTTCCAACCCCACAGTGCCGCCGATGGCTGGGGCCGCGGCCATACTTATGGCCCTGTTATCGGTGGCTACGGCCATGATGACAAACATGAGCATGAAGGTGAGAACTGTCTCCAGGCCGTAGGACTGCCAGGCCCCGCCTGAAGGGATCGTCGCGCCCATGTCGGCGACAGTCCCGAATAGCCCCCTCAGTGCCAGGCTTGCAGCTATGCCCCCCAGTGCTTGCGAGGCCCAGTATATGGGCACCTGTTTCCATGGAAAGTGACGGGAGAAGGCGAAGCCCAGGGTCACCACCGGATTGATGTGGCCTCCCGATAGGTGCCCCGTGGCATAAACGGCAACCATAACCGCCAGGCCAAAGGTGACCCCCAGCCCCAGGCTGGTGACCCTGCCCCCGGAGAGATCATCGATCATGATGGCCCCGGTCCCGGCGAAGACCAGGATGAAGGTCCCGAATCCCTCGGCTATGCATCGCCTCATCATGATCTCTGCGGTGGTACTCCGATACGAAGGTTCGGCGGTACGGCCCTCGACCGATACCCCGGCTGTGGCTTGATCTACTTCTGCGCTGGGCGGATCAGGGGCGGGATAACAGGCGTGCCCATCGCAGATAGCTCGGGACATTCTATAACAGTTCAGGTGGACAGGGTAGCGGTCTGGGTGTCGGGTTTCAGGGGGACGCACCGGTACAAAGTCACGCTACTCCTGAGGGGCCGATTCTATGGCATAGATGTAGCCGTCATGGGAGCCGAAAAACATCACCCCATCTACTATGGCAGGGGAAGTCCAGACCCTATCCCCTACACGAAAGCTCCACGCTATCTCCCCGGTCGATAGGCTTAGAGCGTAGATCCGGCCGTCGCTAGAGCCCACATATACCAGCCCCCCGGCTACGGCAGGAGAGGACAGCACCGGCCCCATCAAGAAGGTCCTCCAGACCAGGACTCCGGTAGAGGGGTCCAGGGCGTAGATGAATCCATCATTGGAGCCTACCAGCACCTTATTGTCGGCTACTGCTGGTGAGGAAAACACCTCCCCTCCAGTGCGGAAGCGCCATTGTTCTGTTCCATCCTCAGAGGCGACCCCGTAGACAAAGCCGTCGTCGGAACCGAAGTAGGCCACACCGTTGACCACGGCTGGGGAGGAGAAAACCGGCGCCGACGTGGCGAAGCGCCATCGCTCTATGCCCGTATCCTCATCCAGGGCAGACAGGTTGCCGTCTAGGGAGCCGATGAA
>JACZVB010000032.1 GCA_022572865.1 Chloroflexota bacterium
GTCCTTGCGATCAGATAGCTGCCGTTAACCACACCCATGAAACCCTCCTGAATTGTTTCGTTCCACAGCTGACCCTATCGTAGAAAGACCCGGGGTCAGCGTCTCAGAGTCTTTGGCGTTCGTAATCTATTACTTCTCCATCTGATGTGTCAAGGCGTTGTACTCGTCCAGTCCCGATACTCGGGACCAGTCGCCGTGTATGTCAGACAGTAGACGCGCATTAGGGGACCCGATCACGTGTGATATAATCGAGCTTACCGGATTCACACGGCTGTGCGACCTATCTTTCCGCCCGTACATTCCATTACCGGGCCTCTTATCCTGACCGGCAGCGAAGGCCTGGGCCCCCTATTCGCCTGGTGTTCTACTCCCCCAGAGAGGGTTAGCAGTCCGGGACTCCAACCATGCAGCGAATAGCCATCATAGGTCTCGGCCTCATAGGCGGCTCCCTTGGACTGGCCCTGAAGAAGGCAGTCCCAGGCCAGGTGGAGATCACAGGCCACGACCATGACCGAAGGGCGATCTCTCAGGCCCTGAAGCTACAGGCTATAGACAGGGGAGAGAGAAACATCCTGGAGTCGGTTCGGGATGTCGACCTTGTGGTCATAGCCACCCCCATCCTGGCCATAAGGGACGTGATGAAGGAGATCGGTTCGCATCTTGGAACCGGGTGCGTGGTCACCGACACCGGAAGCACCAAGGCCCAGATAATGGCCTGGGCCCGGGAGTTTCTGCCCTCGACGGTGGATTTTGTGGGTGGGCACCCGATGGCCGGTAAAGAGGTGTCGGGGGTGGAGCATGCCGACGCCGACCTGTTCCAGGGCGCGACCTACTGTATCTGCCCCTCGCCCCAGGCCTCTCAGCAGGCTGTCGAGTCGATCAGGGGGCTAGCCCAGCGAATCGGCGCTGTCCCCTACTTTCCAGACCCCGCGGAGCACGATAGCCTGGTGGCGGCTGTGAGCCACCTCCCGATCATACTGGCATCGGCCCTGGTATCGATGGCCACCACATCCCAGTCCTGGAGAGAGATGTCCAGGCTCGCCTCCAGCGGGTTCAAGAGCTCCACCCGCCTGGCATCCACCGACCCATCAATGAGCGCCGGCATTTTCCTGACAAACAGGGAGGCCCTGGAGCACTGGATAGACCGGTTCATCAATGAGCTCGAAGGGTACAAGGAGCTGCTCAAGGCCGACGAGGAGGAGCTTGAAAACGGCCTCGCCAGGGTCCGGGAGGCCCGGGAGAGGTGGCTCGACGGCAAGGAGACGTGGGACGTGGACAACCGGCCCGAGATACCAAACGTCAGTCAGCAGCTCACGGGACTGTTCGTGGGGGAGCGGCTGGCCCGGCGCACCAGGGACCTGTTGAAACTTCAGCTGTCCAGGTCAGACGAGATGCGCAGGAAACGCCGGGATGCCGATGAAGGGGAGGAGATCAGGGGGTGACCTATAAGGTTACACCTGCCCCGGCCCTGGAGGGAGAGATCGAGCCGCCAGGAGACAAAAGCATCTCTCACCGGGCCGTCATTTTCAACAGCATCGCCCGCGACAGGGCCAGCATAAGCAACTATCTCGAGGGCGCAGACACCCTGGCCACAGTGAGGTGCCTAGAGGCCCTGGGCGTCGACATTCGGATCGAAGGGGGACAGGCGGCGGGGGCAGGCGGTAGACAGAGCCCTCTATTGACCGTCACGGGATGCGGCATCGAGGGCCTGGCCGAGGCTGCGGGGAGCCTGGACGCCCGCAACAGCGGGACCACCATGCGCCTGCTGGCGGGCCTCCTCTCGGCGGCCCCATTCTTCACTGTGATATCCGGAGACGCCTCCCTGAGTTCCCGTCCCATGGGCCGGGTCATCGAGCCGCTGCGGTTGATGGGAGCAGATATCCGTGGACGGGATAGGGATGGCTTTGCTCCCCTGGCCATCAGGGGCGGGGGTCTCAAGGGCATCGAGTATCATATGCCGGTAGCCAGCGCCCAGGTAAAGTCGGCCATTCTCCTGGCGGGCCTGTTCGCAGAGGGCACGACCACTCTCCATCAGCCAGCTCCCTCCCGGGACCACACCGAGCGCCTGTTCCGGGCCATGGGGGCCGCGTTGACCACCACTGAGAACACCATAACCCTAGACCCAGGCCCCCTGACCTGCTTAGATGTGCAGGTGCCGGGGGATATAAGCTCCGCGGCCCCCTGGCTTGTGGCCGGATCGCTCCACCCCGAGGCCAGGATTACGATACGGGGCGTGGGAGTCAACCCCACCCGGACAGGTATAATCGACGTGCTGCGGGCTATGGGTGCGCAGCTGGTGATCGGCGAACCCCGGGAGAGCGGGGGCGAGCCGGTCGCCGACATCACCGTGGAAAGCAGCCGACTGGAAGGGGTGGAGGTATGCGGAGACCTGGTCCCCAGGCTCATCGACGAAATTCCCTTGATCGCCCTGGCCGCGACCGGGGCCACGGGCACGACGGTAATCCGCGATGCACAGGAGCTTAGAATCAAAGAATCCGACCGGATACAGACCACCGTTCAGGAGCTACGCAGGCTAGGGGCCGACGTAGAAGAACGACCCGACGGCATGATCATTCGCGGGCCCACGCCCCTGACGGGCGCGACTTGTGACAGCCACGGGGACCACCGCCTGGCGATGGCCCTGGGGATAGCGGGCCTGGTAACCCGGGGGGAGACCATAGTCAGGGACCCTGACGTAGTGGACGTCTCCTATCCGGGGTTCTGGAGAGACCTGGAGGGCCTGAAGGCGGGCTGATATGGCCATCGACTTGCTTCACGTGGGATTCCGAAACTTCATACCCGCCGCCCGGGTGGTGGCGGTGATGTCGCCGGACTCGGCCCCGGTGCGACGGCTTATCCAAGAGTCCAAGACGAAGGGGAACTCCATAGACTTGACCAAGGGACGAAAGACCAAGGCGGTCATGGTGATGGACAGCGGCCACGTGGTCCTGGTTGCCGTAGCCACCGATACCATCGCAGCCAGGTTGGCCATCAGTCAGAAGGGGCCACGGAGGGCCAGTGGGCGGAGACAGGACAGCGCCGAATAGGAGCAAGGGAGCAGGCGCTACCGACGGCTCTCCCCTTCTCGTGGTGCTGTCGGGGCCCTCGGGTGTCGGCAAGGACGCGATCCTGGCCCGACTCCTGACCCTGGAGCCCCGGTTGCGACGGGTCGTAACCCTCACCACCCGACCCCCCAGGCCCGGCGAGGTTGACGGCCAGGACTACCGCTTCGTGTCTACGGACCAGTTTCAGGGAATGATCTCGGAAGGTGAGCTGTTGGAGCACGCCCGGGTCTACAGCAACTGGTACGGTGTACCGAAAGGCCAGGTCGTCGACCTTCTACGTCAGGGCTTCGACGTCATCCTCCGCACCGATGTTCAGGGCGCCGTGACCATCAAGGGCCTCGCGCCCGAGGCGTTGCTGGTCTTCATCGCTCCGGCCTCGCTGGATGAGCTGGCGGAGCGGAGACGGAAGCGGGGCGGCATCCCCGACGCCGATGAAGGGGTCCGTCTGGAGACGGCGCCGAAAGAGATGCAGGCCGCCGAGATTTTCGATTACGTAGTGGTCAACCCCGAGGGCCGGATGGACGAGACGGTGGCCCGTATCCTGGCAATATTCGAGGAAGAGCGGCGGCGCGAGCCACCCCGTCGGATGAGATTAAACAATTGACATAGATGATATGCTTAGATGTGAACAAATGTTTTATTAAACTAATCGACAATGCTGCCAGGGTCACAAGTCACTTTCAGAGATCCCGTGCATGGATTTATTGTCGCATGTCCTCACGAAAAGACAATAAGTCTGACGCTAGCCATAACTGCATTCCTTATTTATTCCGATTCATCGTTGACACCCACTGCTATGGCTACCTCGCTCTCGTAGCTGCTCAGGTCTGCTTTTTCTACTGTGACCTAGAAAACCCGTTTGTTATATATTACAGAGGTTGTTTTGAACAGAAACATCCATATCAATGAACGGAAAGATTTCATAAGTGTTTTAAAAGTGCAACACAATGCTTTTTACAAGCAAATGGAGCCCAGACTCAAAGAGCTATTCGATGATAGTTACCAAGTACACAAGGCAGGCACCTCCTCTCTCACTGTCCAGATAGACCTTCTCCGTTGCATTCTCGGCGTCGAAGAAGCCCACAAGGCCTATAAACGTTACAAAGGACTGTTCGGTAAGGCTCTCCGCAGTCTTACCACCTCGGGTGCTCCCCTAGAGCGAATCAAGCGAACTCAGGAACGTATTGACGATATGCAACGTTTTGAGTATGCAGCGGACTTTGTGTTAAGTCGATTGCGATCGATAGGAGATGGAATAGCGTGGCGTTTCCTGGATTACGACAGGAGAGCACTCCGTTTACTTGCCGACCATAATCCGGTATCAATACCTCAAAAGGATATCGGACTCGTAACAGAAGTCAATGAATTGTTAAGGCTAGCTATCGAAGAGGAGCGTCCGGTGGTGCTCAATGTTATAACTAATTTCCTACGGGTAGGGGATCTTACTACATATAATCCAGGCACTGATGTGGTGAGCATAATTGAGGTTAAATCCGGAAGGAAAAAGACTGCCCGCACTCGACGGCAGGCTAAATACATGACCTTGATTCAAGAGGGCCTGACTACCGGAGTCCATTCGATTGGAGATGTAAAGCTGCATGGGATTTCTGCTAATAAGCCCCTCCGAACCCACATTCAGAGCGTCGAGCGTGCAATGGAGGAAGCAGAAGAACGATACTTTTCCTCACGTCTGTTCGGGGATTACCTTTCGGTCGTCGTGTTTTCTCCGGGGGGAATCGTGGAAAACTTGGCAGAGGACAAGTGGGAAGATATATGGAAAGAAGGCTTCGATCGATTATATAGTGTTGGTCGGCGGAAATCAGATGTGCTTTTGCACCTTATCCACATCCCTTTGGCCGTTTCGCACTTTAGCCCAATTCTTGCGCCATATGTTATCTTCCCTATCAATCCGACACGTCGGTTTGATTTATTAATGGGTAAAGTAGTGGTATTCAGCATTTTAAATGTTAGCGGACTCGCGCGCTGGCTTGGGAAAAGAGGATGGAGGGCTCACGCGGTGCAACTACCAAGCACGGAGCCGGACGTTGGTGAGTTTCCCTTCGTACCTGCTTTGTATGTGGGACGCAAGAACAGAGGTGTTCAAATGGGGATCGATACGCTACTGCTTGCCGCAATGGAATTCTGGATGCCGGAGTCGATCGAAAGCTCAGCAGAAGCTATTCTCGGCGTCAGTACAACGGCGCATTATCAAGTGAATTTTCCCAACGTTGGAAAGTATGCATGGGATTGACCCTGTCAGGCCGAAGGTAGCGGCAGCGCGGCCGTCCATTGACTCCTTCAGACTACAAAAGCCTAGTCTCGGCCCCTTCGAAGGGCCCGACCCGCCATCACCCCCGTGTGCCAGCCCTTCTCCACCACGATGGCACCGTTGACGATGACGTACTCGATGCCCACGGGATACTGCTTCGGGTTCGCCCTGGTGGCGGGAGAGCTCACGGTCTCGGGGTTGAACACCACGATGTCGGCGTACATGCCGTCCCGGAGAACGCCCCGGCCCCTCAGCCCCAATCGCTGGGCGGCGAAGGAGGTCATCTTGCGGATGGCATCGGACAGGGAGAGGAATTTCTCGTCCCGCACATAATGGGAGAGGATGAAGGGGTAGGAACCGTATGTCCTGGGGCTCGGGTAATCGCCGATGAGCAGGGCGTCGGTCCCCACCATGGATAAAGGATGGGCGACGAACTTGTGAAGGGTCATGCCGTTTGAGCCCGCCATGACGAAGGAGGTCTGGAGGTCTTCGTCCAGCAGCAGGTCGCAGATGGCGTCCACCTCGTCCATTCCCATCGCCTCCGCTACGGCGGCCATCGAGCGGCCCTCGTACTTCTTGTTGTGGGGTTTCTTGAAATAGGTGAGCCACATCTGGTCCCAGCCGGCGCTCCTGGGACCTATCTCCCTTTTTAATCTCTCACGGGCCTCGGGGGAGCGGAGCACCTCTTTCAACTTACCGGGGCCCCCGTCATGGGCCCACTGGGGGATGACGATGAGCAGCCGGGTGCTGCCGTACACATACGGATAGCTGTCAAAGGTGACGTCCAGGCCCTCATCCCGGGCATCCTCGACCAGCTCCAAGAGGCTGTCCGCCGACCCCCGGACGGGCACCCGCTGATACAGATGGGTCACGTGGGCGGGGAGCTCCCCTCGACGCCCGATGTCGATGGCCTCTTTGATCGGGTCCAGGAACCGGTCCCCCAGGGTGTTGCGAACGTGGGTATGGTATATCCCACCAAGGCGTCCGGCCTCCCGGCTCAGCTCGATTAGCTCTTCGGTGTCGGCGTAGCTGCCCGGAGGATAGTCGAGGCCCGTGGAGAGGCCGAAGGCCCCCTCCTCCATCCCCTCCCTGAGCAAGGACTTCATATACTCCAGCTCATCGCCCGTGGCCTTTCGATCACCCCACCCGACGGCGCAGATGCGAATTGGGGAGTTTCCGATGATGTAGGCCACATTCACCGAGACCTTACCGTCGAACATGTTGAGGTACTCGGCCACCGTGGACCAGCGGCCCGGCAGCTTGGGGCTGCCGTCCAGTCCCGAGTTCAGCTCCACGAAGCTGTCGAAGTCCTCCTGGCTGGTGAAGGGGGCGTAGGAGTTGCCGTCGACGCCGACGAGTTCGGTGGTGATGCCCTGCCGTACCTTGGGCTCGTGGTTTGGATCGGCCAGGATCATCAGGCCCGAGTGGGCGTGGAGGTCGATGAAGCCGGGGCAGACCACACAGCCCGAGGCGCCGATAACCCTGCGCACCTGCACCGAGGAGACATCGCCCCTAAGGACCCGGACCCGGTCCCCCTCTACCCCTATCGAGCCGTAGTAGAAGGGGCTGCCCGTGCCATCGATGATCCGTCCGCCGGTTATCAGCAGGTCAAGCATTTGTGCCCCCTGTCATCGATTTTGTTCCTCACAGTAACCAAATCCGCTCGTCCTTCGACTCAGCTCAGGATGAGCGGACTTATTCCCCTCGTGATCCGTCCGCCGGTTATCAGCAGGTCAAGCATCTTCTTCTCCTCTCCTAGACTTGCTCTGGTCCAACATGGAAAGAAAAATCCCGTTCGCCCTTCGACTGGCTCCCTTCGGCAAGTCCCGAGTAACGGGACAGGCTCAGGACAGGCAGGATGAGGGGGGTTTTTCTCCGCTCGTGGTGAGCCTGTCGAACCATGAGCGGGTTGTTCGCTTGGTATGCCTCCCAGGGAGCTTTAGCTCTTTGGAGGCTTTACAGTTGAGGGAGGTAGGTCGTGGACGTAGAACATGCTGACCTGGTAGTCCTCCAGGACAGGGGGCTCGGCCCACACGTCGCCCATGGTTTCCATCTGCTTCTTGTAGTAGCCGCTCACGTTTCCCTCCAGGACCTGCTCCTCGGTCTCCCAAAGGGTTATGGAGAAGGCCTTCCCGGTCTCGGGGTTGGTGAGGAGGATGCCCACCTTGTATCCGGGGGAACGTACGGAGTTGTCGACGGACTTCTCGTAGCGCTTCACGGCCTCCGGGCCCATCCCGGGCTTCACCTGAAGATTAACGACTCGGGCGTGCATGCTTCACCTCTCTTGGTTTCGATGGCGGGAGCGGGAGGGAGTCGAACCCACCGCCCCGATGGAAGCATCGGGGCCGGACGGATTTGAAGTCCGCGGAGCCCACCGGGACCCATCCGCTCCCCCGATATATCCGCTCATACTTCGACCCTTCGGCTTCGCTCAGGACAGGCGAGCTCAGCACAAGCGGATATATGAATCACCAAATACGGCCCGCGCCCCTAGATTCTATCACAGGGGTCACGGGCATCACCATGCTAGGGACTATATGGCCTTATGCAAAAACAGGCCGAAAGCGGGAAATCTGTGTCCTCCGCTTTCGGCCTCATTTGGTCAGGAGCGCCTGGCCTGTATGTCAGCAGGCTATGTAAGCACGGCCTCGACCCGCTTTAGAAGCTCCCTCTTGGGCACAGCCCCCACCACGGTGTCGGCCACCTCGCCGTCCTTGATGAACATCACGGTGGGAATGCTTCTTATCCTGTATTTCATGGTTACCTGGAGCGACTCATCCACGTTCAGCTTGACGAAGACCATCTTCCCGTCATATTCCTTGGCCAACTCTTCGACTATGGGGGCGATCAATCGGCAGGGGCCACACCAGGGGGCCCAAAAGTCCACCAGGACAGGTACCTCAGACTCCAACACTTCCTTCTGCCAGTTGTCATCGCCTACCTCAAACGGCTCTGCCATTCATAGCCTCCTTATCTTTCTCGTTTACTTCTTATGCAGGATTTATAAATAGGATGCCTGTTGCCCGCAAAGGATTTCAGGAGCCCCAGAGTCCCTACCTTAAATGCCGGGCCACAGGTCCCGATTAAATCGGGACAGGCCGGTCAGTGACGATGAATTATAACACGGACACGGAACGCAGTATGTAGATGGCGGCGATTAAGAGACCGGCTGGCATGCCCTACCATGCCATAAACGCCAGTAGAACCAGGTGAGTGCTCGGCGCGTTGAGGGTCACTCTCCGGCGATTATGGCCTCGACTATCGGCAGGGCGAAGTCGATGGCTATAGCGAGGCTGACCCCCTCCACTTGGAACCCGTTGTCCAGCCGGACGACCGAGGTGTTTATGCCCACCACCTCTCCCCGCAGATTGACCAGGGGACCTCCACTGTTGCCCTTGTTTATGGAGGCATCGGTCTGTATAAGCTCCGTCCCATCTGTCAGGTCGGTCACGAAGGCCGAGACCACGCCAATGGTGACGGTCAATGTCGAGTCGATCCCTGCAAGGATGGGGTAACCCAGGGTAATGACCTCCTCCCCGAGGCGCATCTCTTTAGAGGACCCCAGGGGCGCTGCGTCCAGGCCACTTCCCGAGACCCTTATCACAGCCAGGTCATGGGCTACATCCCTTCCAACCAGCTGCCCGATAAGCCGGCGTCCGTCGTCCAAGCCTATTCTAGGGGCGGAGGAGCTCGTCAGCACATGGCTGTTGGTGACCACATACACGATACCTGCCTCTCTTCTGATCACCACCCCCGAGCCGCGAGCCGCGCCGCTGAAGATCTGCACCACGGCCGGGCGCACAGCGGCAACTATTTGGGCGGCGGTCGGGATCAGGTCCACGATCTGACTTAAATCCAGGGGGACTGGGGTAGGGAACGGCATTGGGGTGGGCGCAGGCGTTGGGCTGGGTAGCGGGGTCGGAAAGGTGACAGGGGTGGGAGTGGGCAAGGGTGTAGGAAAGACAATAGGCGTAGGG
>JACZVB010000385.1 GCA_022572865.1 Chloroflexota bacterium
CGGACTCGGGCACCCAGGGTGAAAAAGAAAGAGGGGCTGCTCGCCTTGGGCGAGCAGCCCCTCTTTCAACGTTCTTCTATTACCTTCTTACCCGACTGTAGCAATCGCTGCAGTAGACGGGCCGATCGCCTGTAGGCACAAACGGCACAGTAGTGTCTTTGCCGCACTCGGCACAGACCACGGGGTGCATCTCACGGGGAGCTCTATCGTACCCGCCTCCAGAACCGCCGCTATCCCGCTGGTTCCGTCGCTCAGCACGACATGACGGACAACGCTTGGGCTCATTGGTGTAGCCCTTCTCGGCGTGATACGCCTGGTCGTCGGCGCTAAAGGTAAACGGTTGCGCGCAGTCCACGCAGGTCAACGTTCTATCTTCGTAGCTCATTGGTGACCTCCTTTCCAAAAAGTAGTTGGCAAGAATCTGGTCACCAACGCCGAAGTAACTGAAGCGGGCTTGATGGGTTTACCAATAACACCAACAATAGTCCGGTGGGGACACGATATGCTGCCACTGCTCGATAGTATACCACAACTGGCACTACCCATATCAGGCTGCGGACACCTTGCTTGTTGGGGAGCCCGTAATGGGTTGAGCTATAGCACCAGCCTCTTCAGCGCCTCGATGTCCCCCCTCAGACGTCCCCCGGCCAGACTCGTCTCGGACCCGGGGGCTATCTCCTCGACCCGGAAGGTGCCCAGCTCCAATTTCATATCGACTCCCTCAGCCGAATAGGTCAACTCCAGAATAAGGTCAGCAACATAATGCTAGCAGGCCGGTTAATAAGCTCCTCGAAAAGGGGAGTCCAGTCCCGGCTTGTCGGGATTGCAGGGGTTTGGGGGTGTCCCCCAAATCTAATTTTATCCCCCCTTCCTGGCCAGGAAGGGGGACAGGGGGATGGTCGAAAGTGTTATTAAACACTCTCACTCATTCTATCCCTGTTGCCCTCCATTCGCCAGATAGTTACAATGTCGTTGTAGTCAAAGGGCCCGGGACCCGACCTTGGGAGATACCTCAGTTGGCCGATAGGCGTATCACAAAAGTTGTCCGCGTAGGCGACGTGCACATCGGCGGCGGCCACCCCATCGTCGTCCAGTCCATGACCGACACCGACACCGCCGATATCGAAGCCACCGTCACCCAGGTAAAGCTTCTGGCCGATGCCGGCAGCGAGCTGGTCCGGGTAACCGTAAACAACGATGCGGCGGCAGGAGCCGTGCCCGAGATTCGCAGCCGCCTCGATGCTCTGGGCTGTGACGTGCCCCTGATCGGCGATTTTCACTTCATCGGCCACCGACTTCTGCACAACCATCCAGACTGCGCCGAGACCCTGGCCAAGTTTCGCATCAATCCCGGGAACGTGGGCAAGGGCCCTCGCCACGATGAGAACTTCAGGTCCTTCATTGAGGTGGCCCGGGACCTGGACAAGCCGGTGCGTATAGGCGTCAACGCCGGCAGCCTGGACCAGGAGGTGCTGGCCCAGAGAATGGATGCCAACTCCCGCAGTCAGGCCCCCCTCTCCGCTGATGAGGTCGAGCGTGGGGCCCTGGTGGAAAGCGCCATAGCCAGCGCAGAGGCCGCCGTGGACCTGGGCCTGCCCGAGAGCAGTATTATCATCTCCTGCAAGGTGTCCCGGCTGCCCCAGATGGTAGAGGCCTACCGCGAGATCTCCCGCCGCTGCGATTTCCCCCTTCACCTGGGCCTAACCGAGGCGGGCATGGGGACCAAAGGGATAGTCGCCACCACCGCGGCCCTCTCCACCCTCCTCTACGAAGGTATAGGCGATACCATCAGGTCCAGCCTGACCCCCGAGCCCGGCGGCGACCGGACCCGAGAGGTGCGCCTCTGTCAGGAGGTGCTGCAGGCCCTTCAGCTACGCTCCTTCAGGCCCGCCGTGACCGCCTGCCCCGGCTGTGGCCGCACCACCTCATCCCTATTCCGAGAGCTGACCCGGGACATCCAGGCCCACCTGGACTCCAAGATGCCCCAGTGGAAGGCCCGGTATTCGGGGGCGGAGGTCCTCAAAGTCGCCGTCATGGGGTGCGTGGTCAACGGCCCCGGAGAGTCCCGGGTAGCACACATCGGCATCTCGTTGCCTGGAACCGGGGAGTCGCCCCGGGCCCCCGTCTTCGTCGACGGCCAGCGCAAGCTCTTCCTCGAAGGCCCCACCATCGCCCAGGACTTCATCCAGCTGGTCGAGGACTACGTCAAAGATAGATGGGGCAACTAAATCCAAAGGCCCCTATCCACGTATCCTGAGGCAAGCCTGTCCTGAGCTCAGTCGAAGGGAGCTAGTCGAAGGGCTCAGGGGTGAACGACTAACCGGCTTCATTTTCGCTCTCTGTCATTCTGCGC
>JACZVB010000386.1 GCA_022572865.1 Chloroflexota bacterium
ACACCTGGCGCAGGGCCTCCTCCGCCCGCTTTGCCCTGTCCTGGGCCTCGGGAGAGGAGTCCGCGGGGTCCATGATAAAAGACATCCCCGGCATCAGGTATGAGGTGATCTTATCGATGAACGTGCGGGCGTAGTTAAAGGTGAGGCGTCTCTCCCGGCGACGAGGGGTACCCACCCACTGGGCACCGCCGTAGAAGTCCAGGTTATCCCGATAGGCCCTCAGCCGTTCGGTGTCCATGCGGGCGACTTTTTGGGGTAGGGGCACGTTGTTGCTCATATGTTGCTCCTAGATGAAATTGGCTCCTTCTGCGTTGCTCAGAGCCTGCCCTGAGCCTGTCGAAGGGACATGCCTGGCGCGCTCCAGGATGCGGTGGATGGTGCGCTGGCTCAACCCGAAGTGCTGTGCCAGCTGGGGCACCGTTTTGCCTTGATTGCGCTTCACCTGGATTACCTCCATATCCCGGCTCTCCCTCAGCTCCCGGTGATAAGCCACGGGGTCATCGTATTTGCACCACGGGAGAGGGCAGTACAGGCATGAAGGCGCCACATCGCAGCCGTCGTCCCTGTAGGGATAGTGCTCCGGCAGGGCATCGATAATGGGCACATTCTTCCGTGGACTCATCCAAATCACTCCTCTCCATTGATTCGTTTTATCAGTTCAAACTGCTATTCGTCCCCGGGCGCTGCGGGGTTGATATTCCGACGCCTTGACCAGGAGGGCCAGGCTCATGAGGAAGTCGTCGTGCCCCTGGCGAGGGTCGACGTAGAAGTTCATGGTCTGGTTGGCCCGTAGTTGGCCCATAGCCTGGTCCCTCTGGGCGCAGAACTCCTGGAACTCAGGCGAGCCGTCCGCCGCATACATCTTCACCCGGCCGGAGTTCACCGCGGCCAGAAGATCGAAGGCGAGGCGCGACTTGCTCTGGGCGGTGAAGGCGAAAGAGATCACCACTCCCTTGCCCAGGGTCCTTTCCAGGAAACTGGCGACTCCCTGCCCAAGGCCGGTAGAGTCCACCACCACCCGGCAGCATCGCCACAGATTCCGCAAAACGTCCACCAGCCTTGGAAAGAGGGAGGCGTGACTCTGCCCGGTCCACCAGTAGTGCTCCACGATTCTTATGGTGGGCTCAGGCATCAGCTCATCGCAGTGGGTGAAATCCAGCTCACCTATGGTGACCACGGTGGAGTCCCGTTTGGGCTTGGCGGCGCGAAGGGTCTCGTCTTCCCCGTCTTCGGCCTCTCCGGCTATGTCCACACCCGCCACATATATTTTCCCCTGCTCTAAAGAGCGGCCGCGACTGTGATGGCCCTGCATCTGGGCACGCTGCTGAGATGAGAAGAAGCCACCGCCGCCGCTGAGAGGCTCCAGAAGATACTGGGTGCGGAACAGTGGATGGCTCTCCCCCAATCGCTGTCTTTCGCCTTCCACGTATGCTCGATACAGAGGGTTGTACTTGGCAACCTCCTCCCAGTTCTGGTGGAAGTGGCGCTTGACACCGTCGGTACGCTCCATCTCCAGGTTGGCCTGCTTCATCTCCTCCAGCAGGGTGTCTCCCTTCCAGGGAGTGCCGTAGAGGACGGTGGTGACATTGGTGGAGGCTCCCATGGGCCTGAACTCCTTGTAGAACTTGTCTCGGTCCACGTCCTGGGCCTCGTCCATCTCCAGGAGGATATGGGCGGTGGCCCCCACCACGTTGCTGGAGGGCTCCGCGCTGAGGAACACCTGCCGTACCCTGCCAAGTCGCAGGACATTGCCTGCCTCGGGGCTCCACAGTCCACCCAGCCCCGCCTCCTTCAACCGCTCCTTCAACCGGGCCACGCTTATGCGCACCTGGGGATCGAAGGTGGGCGCGCCCTTTACCAGGTTTCCACCCTTGGCAGCAAACAGGGTGAGAAGAAGCACCTCCATCTGGGCGGAAAGCTCGTTCTTGCCGCCCTGGCGCGCTATCTCCACCGTGAAGGTAAGGCCCTTGTTGTGAAGGACGCTGTCCAGGACCGCCCTCCCTATCTCTACCTGATATGGCCTCAACTCAATCATCTTGTCCTAGCCTTCAACCTTTATCTGAACAGTCCCAGCACAATCTGCACAATGACCGGATGAGTCCGGTCGACTTCGCCATGTCTCCCTCCTGCTGCTACCACTGCTACGAGGGCATGGAGAACTGGGAGCTGGAGGCGCCCGGCCGGACCATCACGGCGACGCTTCACTGCCACCGCTATGAGGCCGGCAACCTCCAGTCCCTGAGCCGCCTGCGCGCATTCACGATGCGGGAGGTCGTGTTCGTCGGCCATCCCAAGTGGGTGCGCGAACAACGCGACGCCGGGACCGAGCTACTCATCCAGTGGGCCAAGGAA
>JACZVB010000387.1 GCA_022572865.1 Chloroflexota bacterium
GCCACATGATATCGGTCAGCTTCTTCATGTTGGCCGGGACTTTGAAAACCAGGGCCCCCAGCTTGCCTCTATCGATCTCGTTGTCAGGTGTAAGTATCTCCTCGCCAAAAGCGGCGACCACCTCTCTCCAGGTCTGGGTGTTGGGGAGATAGGCCTCGTGCCCGACCCTATCGGCATCGAGGACGCAGGCCCCAAGCTCCTTAAGAATTCCTGATACGGTGGTCTTTCCACTAGCGATGCCCCCGGTAAGGCCTATTACCAACATTTTAACCCGCTCAAGGGCATCTGAATTCAGCTAAGTCCACGAAGCCGACTATTGTTCCTCTGGTCACAAGGTTAAAGGAACCTCATTCTAACAACCAGCAAATAGGGGGTCAAGGAAACGGAGGGAGAATGCTAAATAACGGTTTCGACCATCCCCCCTTGGTCCCCCCTTCCCTTCGATAGACTCAGGCAGGCCTGGCAGGAAGGGGGGAAAGAAATAGCTCTGGTCCCGACTTGTCCCGATACTCGGGACTGGGGGTCGGGGCACTCCTCTTTCCGAACCGTGTCGAAGAGATCTAAGGGTAGCCTCCGTATCTCTTATGGCGGGCCTCGGGCCAAACTGCTATAGTTTGCCGCTAGACCCTTGAGGGAGAGATGAGTGCGAGCCGCCATTGTTGCGGATATCCATAGCAACCTGGAGGCGTTCCAGGCCGTTCTGGACGATGTTGAAAGCCGGGGTGGGGTCGATGAGGTGTGGTGTCTGGGGGACCTGGTGGGCTACGGCCCCAACCCCCGGGAGGTTATCGCGCTCCTCAGGCAGCATCCCCACGTCTGCATAGCGGGCAATCACGATCTGGCGGCGACGGGAAAGATCGACACCTCTCTCTTCAATCCCATCGCGGCGGCGGCGGCCGACTGGACTCGCCAGCAGTTGACACCCCAGGAGGTGCGGTACCTGAATCAGCTGCCGCTGGTGACATCCAAAGGTGATTTCACCCTGGCCCACGGGAGCCCCCGAGACCCGATCTGGGAGTACCTGGTTTCAGAGGGGACGGCCCTGGCCAATCTGGAGCATTTTCAGACCCGTTACCTTCTGGTAGGCCATTCTCACCTGCCCTTTGTCTGTTATATGGATGAGTCGTCGATGGAGTGTGCCTTCAAGGAGTTCCCCGTTGGGGAGCCTGTACAGCTTAAGGGGGGCCGGCTGGTAATCAACCCGGGTGGGGTGGGGCAGCCCAGGGACCGGGACCCGACCTCCAGCTACGCTATCTACGATGGCGAACAGGGGACGATCTGCCACTACCGGGTGCCCTACGATATCCCCTTCACCCAGGAGAAGATGCGCCAGGCCGGGCTGCCCGAAAGGTCGATAACCCGGCTTTCCCACGGCCTTTGACCCTCTCTGCGCGTTGAAGGGGCGTCGACCTGTTGCTATAATCGGGTTCGCCGTGTTTGGTACCGACTTTTCGGAAAGGAGCCGATGTGGGAGAACTAAAGATAGCATACGGTCATTCCATACCCGAGGATTACCGAAAGAGGCTCGAAGCGATCTCCTCGGAGGTGCGGTTGCTGAACGTAATGGATCTGGTCAAAGAGGAGTACAGCACCGCTAAAAAGCACGGGGCGGACTCGCCGGAGGCCCGCGCGGCCAGGGCGAAGGTGGATGATGTGATCCGGGACGTTGAGGTGTATTACTCGGCCACACTGCCCAGCAATCTGCCGGAGCGGGCCCCCAATTTGAAGTGGCTTCAGTACGTGTGGGACGGCATAGATATAGATGTTGGGAAGGATATACTGGAGTCGCCCATCGTGATTACGAATGCCCGCCAGATAGCGGCCCTCAACATTGCCGAGTGGGTTGTGATGGTGATATTGATGTTCAGCAAACGGGCCAACGACCTGTTAGCCGAGCGTAATGACAGGGTCTGGAGCACAGAGTTCTACGATCAGTGGGAGCTTAGGGGAAAGACGGTTGGGGTGGTGGGCCTGGGGGCCATCGGGGGTGACGTAGCCCGGCTGTGCAAGGCGTTCGAGATGCGGGTCATAGCGACCCGCAGGAGCGCCACACATCGCCAGTCCAATGTGGGGGATGTAGACGAGGTTTTACCGGCTTCGGACCTGGATGTGCTGCTCAAGGAGAGCGACTTCGTGGTGTTGACTGTGCCGGGCACGCCGGAGACGACGAAGCTGATAGGGGAACGGGAGCTGAAGCTGATCGGCCCCTCCGGCTATCTGATCAACGTGGCCAGGGGAGCGTCGTAGTTGAGACGGCACTGGTGCGGGCGCTAAAGGAGGGGTGGATCGCGGGGGCGGGGCTGGATGTATTCGAGGTGGAGCCGCTGCCCAAGGATAGC
>JACZVB010000388.1 GCA_022572865.1 Chloroflexota bacterium
AGCCCAAAACGGCGGCCTACCGGGCCCCCGGGGCCACCAACGCCTCCTTCGCCTCGGAGACGATAATAGATGAGCTGGCAGAAAAGCTGGGAATCGATCCGCTGGAGTTCCGTCTTAACAACGCTGCGAAGGAAGGGACACGCAGGGCGGACAGTGTGCCTCACCCGCGAATCGGCTGCATCGAGGTGATCCAGGCGATGCGTGACCATCCCCACTGGAAGGCGCCGCTGGAAGGGCCTAACCGGGGCAGGGGAGTCGCGGTGGCCTTTTGGATGAACTTCGGGGGGCCGGCGAGCTGCACCATCAAGGTGAACTCCGACGGAACCATAGCCTTAAGGGAAGGCTCACCCGATATCGGAGGGACCAGGGCTTCCGTGGCCATGCAGGCGGCAGAGGTGCTGGGCATTGCGGCTGAGGACGTACAGCCCGCCGTGGTGGACACGGACTCCATTGGGTACACCAACGGCACCGGTGGGAGCAGTGTCACCTTCAAGACCGGGCTGGCCGCCTATGAAGCCGCCCAGGACGTAAAGCGCCAGATGATCGAACGCGCCGTCCAGATCTGGGATGTGGAACCCGGCTCAGTGGACTTCGCCCACGGAGCGTTTTTCTCCAAGGCTGACCCGGAGCTAAAGATGACCTTTGGGGAACTGGCTTCTCAGCTTGAGGAGACGGGCGGGCCTGTTCTCGGGGTTGGCAACGTGCAGGCGAAACGCGCTGGCGCGGCATTCGCCGGCTGCATTGCCGACGTGGAGGTAGACCCGGAGACGGGAAAGGTGGATATACTCCGGTTCACTATGGTGCAAGATGCCGGGAAGGCGGTACACCCCAGCTACGTAGAGGGACAGCTGCAGGGAGGCGGCGTCCAGGGTATAGGCTGGGCCCTGAACGAGGAGTATTACATGGATGAGAAGGGCCAGATGGCCAACACCAGCCTGTTGGACTACCGGATGCCCACCAGCCTGGACCTTCCAATGATCGATACGGTCATCGTCGAGGTGCCGAACCCCGGGCATCCCTTCGGCGTGCGAGGTGTTGGGGAGGTCAATATAATCCCGCCTCCTGCGGCCCTGGCCAACGCCATATACAACGCTGTAGGTGTGCACATGAACGTGCTGCCCATGAACCCGGTAGCAGTTATGAAGGCTATCTGGGACCAGCAAAAGGCATGAGGGGGACTACCGTCAGCTCCTCCGCATATTACCGTGTGATTTAGAAAAGGAGACTGTACGATGAGCCCTAAAATTGTAGGTCTGGTCAATCCGCCCGGCGATGCCCGGGGCATTGTCGAGGGCATCCAGAGGCTAGAGGGGATGGGTATCCCCGCAGTCTGGCTCACCACCGCTGGGCCGGGCTACGACGCTCTAACTATTTTCTCGGCAGCTGCCATGCGAACTGAACGCATTAAAATGGGGACCGCCATCATCCCCACGTGGCCCCAGCATCCGATTGCCGCAGTCCAGCAGATACGGGTGATCGCCAACCTGGCCCCAGGACGGTTTCGCTTCGGCATCGGGGCGGCCAACAGGACGGGCGTGAAGGGTATGTTCGGCCTCGACTTCAGGCAGCCAGTAACCAACGTGAGAGAGTTCGCCCACAT
This sequence comes from Chloroflexota bacterium, assembly GCA_022572865.1. The sequence continues at coordinate 1,601 of JACZVB010000388.1, forward strand.
AGTGAAGTCCCTTTTGCAAAAAGGAGAGGTGGATTTCGATGGACTCCACTATCAGGCCCATGCCAGCATAGAAAACCCGATGCCCGACGTGCCGGTCATGGCCGCGGCCCTCGGTCGCAAGGCGTTCCAGGCATGTGGTGAGGTGACAGACGGCGCCATTAGCTGGTTATGTCCCGGGCCCTATCTCAAGGATGTCGCAATCCCCGCTCTAAAGGAGGGCGCTCAAAAGGCGGGCCGCTCTACTCCGCCCCTCATCGCTCACTTCATCGCCTGCGTCGATGAGAACATCGACCAGGTCCGGGCCGCGGTGAGAAACGATTTCGGGTTCTTCGCCCAGTCGGAACATTACATCAGCATGTTCGTCGCAGCCGGGCACCCTGAAGTACAGAACACTCAGGCCTGGAGCGACGCCTTGATAGACTCGGTGACCTTCTCAGGGAACGAGGACGCAGTAGCCGAGAGGATCCGCCATCTCTTTGACTCGGGCGCCGACGAAGTCTTCGCCTCGGTAGTCACCGCCGGATCGAACCGAGAGGCCTCATGGGACCGGACCGTCAGCCTGCTAGCCGAGGTAAACAAGACCCTGTAGCGCCGTGATAGGTTAAGTTTTTCGAGAAACCCCACTACTAGAGCGTGAGATATTCAACCTCGGGCCTTGCCCCGACACACCCTCAAAGGTCGTCACCAACCTCGGGTTCGCGGCCCTAACTCCCCTTCGTGAGGTGAGGCAGCACGTCC
>JACZVB010000389.1 GCA_022572865.1 Chloroflexota bacterium
CTGGCTCTTCGATCGGACGGGGCGACAGCCCAGATGGCCCACCTTCGGATTTTTGCTGGATGAGCAAAAGGGCCGGAGCCTGCCTCCGGTCCGTCGCGTCAATGTTTTGATAGATCTGGCGGAGGGGGTCGTTCTCACCGGGATTGGGGCCATGGACAAGCGCCTTAGCGACCACGATAACTACCGTACGGACCGGCTGCAGACCCTGGGGGTCAAGACCACGGAGTTCGGATTGCCCGGGGAGAGGCAGGAGGAGCTGTTGAAGAGTGGCGCTAAAGATGCTATAGAATTCCTCGAGAGGTTCGACTGGGCTGAGTACAAGAGACGGTTCCGAAGACCGGACTGAAAGGCGTATCCTCAACCCATAGGCCTAAGCTACCGCTAGGTGGTTAGTCTGATAAACAACATTCCTTTTTGTCACCCTTGAGTCCCCGACAAGTCCCGAGTATCGGGACAAGTCGGGGGCGAAGGGTCTGGATTCTTCGTCCCGATACAATCGGGACTCAGGACGAGCGGAATATGCGATCCGCTCGTGGTGAGCCAGCCTGTCCTGAGCAAGGCCGAAGGGTCGAACCATCTCAGCCGCGCACTTTGACAAGCTCCAGGCGAAACGGTTTTGATTACGCAGACTCACGCCACTAAGCACTAGCAGGCTGATGCAATATAGGATGTGCAGTCCCGAGTGTCGGGATTGCCGGGAGTTTGTCCCGACTTGTTCCGATACTCGGGACTTGTCGGGATTCAGCACCCTGCTAACCTCTTTACCAGATCAGGCGAGGTTTTCTGGGCTCCAGGCCAGATGGGGATACCTGCCCCTCAGCAGATCGATGTGATGCTGGCCCAATAGGGGCACGGGAAGACCGCTCCTATCGGCCAGGGCCCCCTGCCTGCTTGTGCTTCCCTGCCTCAGGCCGTACAGCCCCTCGGACACATCGCCCTTTCCCTGTATCAGCACCCGGAACTTGCCAAGTCCCTCGGGATCGATGAGATTGCGCATGCCCAACAGGTTGGAGTGGTACTCCCCCGAGGGCAGTCCCAGGGCTCCTAGCCGCCGAATAAAGGAATCGGCCCCCAGGTTGCCGAGAAAGCGGGCCTGGGACACCAGGCCCAGGGCCCGCAGTCCGAGTCCCTTCCCCTCCTCCATCAGCGTGGTGAAGTCCACGTGGGCAGTTATGTCCTGCTGGCCTATGCGGGAGAGGGGCCTGCGGTTGGTGGTGTGCATGAAATGGCACATCAGGGTGCCGAGGGGGCGGGCCTCGGAATACAGCTCTCTTGCGGGATAGCCGTAGTCGATGGTGATCAGATATCCCCGGTCCAATGCCCGGGAGACGTCCCCAAGCCAGTCTTCCAGGAGCAGGTTGACCTCGGCCTCCTGACCCTCGGCCAGGGAGACGCCGAACCCTTCTAATCGCTCCTCCAGTCTAGGGTCCGAAGGCTGCCGTATCTCCTCGACCAGGTCGCCTTCCCTCAGGCCCACATAGATCTCCCTCAGCCTGCCCCCTCTCCTCACCAGCCTGTGGACAGGCATGGCGTCCAGGAGCTCGTTGGACAGGATGCAGCCCTGCACATGCCGCAGCGGCAGGCCCTTGGATACCAGGCCGTCGACGCTACCGGACAGGCGAGATCGATCTCGCTCCAGGGTGATATATCTCATTGCTCGATGGAAGCCCGGAGAGAGGCGCTGGCTGTAGCCCTGGATGTCCCTGGCCAGTGCCCCCTTGCCCGAGCCCAGCTCCACGACGTAGAAGGTCTGGGGAGAACCCATCTTCTCCCACATCTGCTCCAGCTGGACGGCGATGAGGGCGCCGAAGGCTGGATGGGCCAGAGGGCTGGTATAGAAATCGCCCCCGGCCCCGATGCGCTCGGCCCCCGAGGTGTAGTATCCGCCGGGCTGGTGGTAGAGGGCCGTCTCCATGAACTGGGCAAAGGTCACGGCCCCGCATTCGCGAATGCGATCCTTCACCATCTGCTCCAGCTGCCAGCTAGCCACGGCAAGCCCTCCGGTTGCAATTATATCCCGTCCGCAGGCCGTTTAATAAGCTTCTCCAAAAGGGGGGTGCAGAGGGGCGTAGCCCCCGTTCGTGGTGAGCTTGCCTGTCCTGAGCAAGGTCGAAGGATCGAACCATAACGGGGGTTTTGGGACCTATCCTGAGCCTATCGAAGGATGTCCCCCAGGTTTATTCTTCCCCTCTCTCCCTTGTTAAGCATGTCCGAGGTTGTTTAATAAGTCCTGTAAAGCGGGAAGTGCAGAGGGGTGGAGCCCCTTTGCCGGGGGTTTGGGGGTATCCCCCAAACTTAATTTCTTCCCCCTTCCTGGTCAGGAAGGGGGATAG
>JACZVB010000390.1 GCA_022572865.1 Chloroflexota bacterium
AATCAGGACATCGGTATGTTATACTACCCCCGTTTTTCCAGCAGGTCCTCTACCTGATTTCGCTAGATACAGGCCACTGAGGGAAATCGATGCCTTCTCTACGCCGGTCTTGGTATACGTGCCGCCGGTAAGGCTCTAAGGACGAGGAAGGGAACGCATGGTCACATCCCAGTTCAAGTACCTTTTCAGCCCCTTTCAGCTGGGAAACATCACCCTGCCCAACAGAATAGTAAGCACGGCCCATGCCTCGGCGTTTGCCGATAACGGTGTGCCGGGGCCCCAGCTCATTGCCTATCAGGAAGAGAAGGCCCGAGGGGGTTGCGGGCTAGTCATTTGCTACGGCTCCGCGTCGGTTCACCACACCTCTCCCGGAGTCGACTGGGGAGGGGTCGAGCTCTACGAGGACAGGGTGATTCCCCACCTCAAGAAGGCGGCTGCCGCGGTCCACAGGCACGGGTCGAAGGTCATCTCTCAGATCACCCATCGGGGTCGCAGGGGCGTCACGGATATGTACTGGGAGCCTCTTCTCGCCCCATCTCCCATACCCGAGCGCTCCCACCGGGAGACCCCCCACCAGATGGAGAAAGAGCAGATAGACGAGATAGTTGGGGCCTATGGCCAAGCTGCGCTCAGGCTGAAGAAGGGCGACTTCGATGGGGTGGATATCCTGATCGGGTACGGGCATCTGCCTGAGCAGTTCCTGTCCCCCTTCTCCAACAAGCGAACAGATGAGTACGGCGGCAGCCTGGAAAACCGCATGCGGTTCATTCTGGAGGTCATCGACAGCGTCAGGGACATGGTGGGTGATGAGTTCGTGGTGGGCATAAGGGTGAGCGGAGACGAGAAGATAGAGGGAGGCCTGACTCAAGAGGACCAGAAGGAGATTATCAAGAGGCTGGCCGCAACGGGAAAGATCGACTACATAAACGTGGTCGGAGGCACCACAGAGAACGTCATGGCCCAGACGGAGGCCGTGCCCTCCATGTGGTATCCCACCGGCCTCTGGGTCCATTATGCCGCCGAGATAAAGCAGATGGTGGATGTCCCGGTGATGGCAGTGGGCCGGATCACCGATCCGCTGCAGGCGGAGTGGATCCTCTCCGAGGGTCAGGCCGATCTGGTAGCCATGACCCGAGCCCTCATTGCCGACCCTAACATGCCCAACAAAGCCCGGGCAGGAAGGCTCGACGATATAAGGCCCTGCATCGGGAGCAACCAGGGATGTGTGGGGAGGCTGTTCCACGGCAAGACCGTCACCTGCATCCACAATCCGGTGATAGGTCGGGAGGAGGAGCTGGCGGAGGTCAAGCCCGCCACCGAGCAGAAGAAGGTAGTGGTAGTGGGGGGCGGCCCCGCGGGACTCGAGGCGGCCCGAGTCGCTGCGGAGCGGGGCCACAGGGTGGTCCTCTTCGAAAAGAGGCCCGACCTGGGTGGCCAGGTAGCCACCTACGCCAAGGCTTCGGGAAGGGAAGACTTCGGCGCCATAGTCCTCTGGCTGGAGTCCCAGTCCCGAAAGCTAGGCATCGATATGAGGACGGGCACAGAGGCTACCCTCGACTCCATACTCGCAGAGGAGCCGGACGCCGTGGTGGTGGCCTCGGGCTCCAGTCCCCTACCCCCGGACGTTCCAGGGGCCGACACCGGCCCCGTGGTGTTCGCCGAAGACGTGCTGACCCAGAAAGTCGATTGGGGCGACAACATTCTGGTGCTGGACCAGGACGGGCACAATCAGGGCCCTGCGGTGGCTGAGCATCTGGCCGAGCAGGGCAGGAAGGTGGAGATCGTCTCAGACCTGTTCAGCATCGGCGAAGATATCGATCACTTCACCAAACCCCTGGTGTACAGAAGGCTCTTGACCCGGGGCGTGACCCTGTCTCCCAACACCGCGGTCAAGGAGATCCGCGAGGATCAGGTCGTTTTGAAAAACGTCTATTCCGAGGAGGAGAGGGTAATAGATGGGGTGAGCACCATCGTATACGCGGGCCTGAGAAAGGCCGAGGACTCCCTGTACACCCAGCTCAAGGGCCGGGTTGCTCAGCTCTACCTGGTGGGTGACGCTATGGCCCCCCGCAAGATTCACGACGCCATTCTGGAGGGGACCCGAGCCGGAAGGCAGATATAGGCCGTTCGGTCAGGAAGCTACATGCGGGTAAAGATAAACGGGATCTCCATAAACTATCGACTCACCGGGCAGGGTAAGACCCTGGTCCTGACCCACGGCCTGGGGGGCTCTCTGGCAGCATGGCAGGACCTCGCGCCGGAGATGTCAAGGCATTACCAGGTCCTCACCTGGGACGTGCGTGGCTTCGGCGAGTCGGACAA
>JACZVB010000033.1 GCA_022572865.1 Chloroflexota bacterium
TCATGGAATCGATGGAAGGGGGGTCAGGCCTGATGAGACCGATCACGGTGGGCAGCGAGCTTACGCTGAGGTGGGTGGAGGGCTAAGGGCAAGAGCCTACCTAAAGACTTCCCTTATCCTATCGAATATGCCTCTGCCGTTTCTGATTTCGATGTCTGGCTTTACGAGGGTACCGGCGAGCTCCTTGAACAGCTCCTGTTCTTTCTTGTTCAGGGTTTCGGGGGTAACCACGTTCACGGTGACCAGCTGGTCTCCCCGTCCTCCTCGTTTAAGTCGGTAGGCTCCCTTTCCCCTCAAGCGCAGGGCCTTTCCGTTTTGGATTCCAGCCGGAATCTTCAGCAGCACGGGACCATCGACCGTAGGCACTTCCACCTCGTCTCCAAGGGCCGCCTGGGCCATGTTGAGGGGAAGGTCTAGTAGCACACTGTCACCCTCACGCCGGAAATAATCGTGGCCACGGATCTTCACCTTCACATACAGGTTGCCGGCCGGACCGCCCTTCACACCCGCATCGCCTTCCCTGGATAGCCTAATCTGAGTGCCATCTTCGATACCAGCCGGTATCTCCAGCGATATCCGCCGGTTAGCTTTCTCTATTCCGGTGCCACGACACTGGGTACAGGGGGTGGCGATCAAACGTCCCTCGCCACGACACTTATCGCAGGCGGCGACGTTGACAAACTGGCCGAACAGGCTTTGCTGCACCCTGCGGACTTTGCCGCTCCCGTTGCACACATCGCAGGTGGGTGATGGAGAGTTAGGCTCGCTGCGGCTGCCCCGGCACCGACTACAGACCTCCGTCCTCTGCACCTCTATCTCCTGATCGGACCCGAATACGCCCTCTTCAAAGGAGATGGTGATGTTGTGATGCAGATCGACGCCCCGCTGGGGACCGGACCTGGCCCGAGCGGAACCTCCGAAAAAGGCGTCGAATATATCGCCGAAACCCCCAAATCCACCCATGCCCTCGAATCCGCGGCCAAATGGGGACCCGGCGGACCCGGCGTGGCCAAATCGATCATAGGCCGCCCGCTTGTCGGGGTCACTCAAGACCTCGTAGGCCTCGTTGATCTCCTTGAATTTCGTCTCGGCGCCCGGGCTCTTGTTGCGATCGGGATGATAGCGAAGGGCCAGTCCACGAAACGCCTTCTTGATCTCCTCCGCGGAGGCGTTCCGGGACACCTTTAGCAATTCATAATAATCGATCTTTGTCGTCATATACGCTACCCGCTGGGCAATCCTCCATCTCTATTATAAACCACTGTCATAGTGTATCTACCAGGCGTAGATTCTACTGATTCAGAGACGTTGAAAAAGTGTCAAACCTCTACCGGCTCGGAGCCACTCGGGATGCAGGTGCAATACCTGGATAGGGGTGAACCTTTGACGGAGGCCTGGTCTGAAGCTATTTAGCTGTTGCCCTGGTCCTTGCCAGCGGCCTCCTCTTCCTTCGCTTCCTCCTGCTTGGCGCCCTTGCCTACCTGCACCATGGCCGGTCGTAAGACCCGGTCTCGTAGCTTATAACCCTTCTGCAACTCCTCCACCACCTTGCCGTCATCACCCTCCCCGTACAAGACAGCTTCATGGAGGTTGGGGTCGAAATCTTGACCCAGGGCCTCCACTTTAGAGAGGCCGTGGGATTCCAAGATGGCAAGCAGTTTTTTGTGCATCATAAAGACGCCTTCCACCCACGTAATGCCCGTTATGCTGGAAGGCATGCTATTCTGAGCCCGCTCGAAGTCATCAAGGATCGATAGCAGACTTGCTATCAGGGTGGCATTGGCGAATGTGGCCAGCTCCTCTTTTTCCTGCTCCATCCGCTTTTTATAGTTAATGAAGTCGGCCTGGGCCCTCTGCCAGTTGGCTAGATTTCGCTCGGCCCGCTCTTTTTCCGCGGCGAGGGCCTCTTCTATCGATTCTGGGTCCGCCTCATCGACCACGGGTCCCTGGTCCGAGGCGGCGGAGTCATCCTCGCCATTACCCGATCCGGAGGGAGGGTCTAGATTCTTTTCACCTTCATCGTCTCTCATGGAATCATAAAGTCCCAAGCAGATGCCTTACTGATAGACCTCGCCAACTACCTGGCTCATGAGGTTGGACAGGAACTGGACGGCAGGAATATTCCTACCGTAGTCCATGCGCTTGGGTCCCAGCACCCCGACCACACCGGTGACCTGCCCGGCGATGCCGTATTCGGCGATGACGAGGCTGAAGTGGCGCATGCTGGCTTCCTGGAGCTCGCCACCTATAGAAACCTGTACCCCTGGCCCGGTGTACACCTCTTCAACAATGCTCCGCAGATAGCCTCGCCGCTCCAGGATCTCCAGAACGGAGCGCAGTATCTCGGCTTCGGAGAACTCTGGCTGATCGAAAAGCTCAGATAGGCCGTCGAAAAATAGCTCTTCATAACTCAACCGCTCTTCGGCCTTCATCAGGTCTCTGGCCAGGTCTACGATCTCTTCCTCCAGGGGTGTCAGCTCAGTATAGGTAACGTCGAGCTCCGCCGAGGTCACTCCCTCGAACACATCACTGAGCTTATTGCCCATCCTGATCAACTCTTGCTGTGATACGGGTTCCGGCAAGGAAACGAGGTGTCGGATGATCTTGGTACCTTGCAGGATGAGAAGAAGCATCACCAGGAGTTCTTGAACGGGTACCAGGTCCAGGCGTTTAAGCCTCAGCTGGGTCGCTTTGGGGGCCGTAATCAATGCCAGGCTCCCTGTGAGTTTAGGCAGCGCTGTGGCGGCCAGGCGGGCCAGTTCTTCCTGGTCCAGATAGGCCCGACGGAGCTGCCGCTGGATGTTTTCCTTTTCTCTGGGAGCCAGATCTCTTCTTTCCGCTAGCCTTTCCACATAGTGCCGGTAACCCTTGTCGGTGGGAATGCCGCCCGCGGAGGTGTGGGGCCGGGTGATGTACCCATCTTCTTCGAGGCCGGCCATCTCCATTCGTATGGTGGCGGGGCTTACCGATAGGCCCTGGCTGCCGGCTATGATCTGTGACCCGACGGGAGATACGGTATCAATATAGCCGTTGACTATCGCCTTGAGCACTGCCTCTTTTCTCTTGGTTAACAAAAAGGCCTCCTTATATAAGGTAGGGCCGTTAACGTTTTCTACGATTTAGCACTCGCAATCGACGACTGCTAGTTTCCTACGACTCTATCAGCCCTCAGGAATACTGTCAAGGGCTTGCGCCGTCAGGGAGGCCTCCATATACTGACTATATTGACTCTTGCCTGGGTCAAAAGCAAACCTGAAAAGACAGATCGGGAGAAGCCTTTGGATATTACCTGGATGGGACGAAGGTGTTTCAGCATCAGAGGCAAGGACGTTACGATACTCACGGACCCCTACGGCAATGTTGTGGCCCGGCTCGGCAAGGGGCCGAAGGTAAGAGCGGTCACCTGCAGCCTCGAGGAAATGGACTGCAGCCTTCCTCCAGACGAGGACAAAACCAGGAGGGTTATCAGGGGCCCCGGAGAGTACGAGACGGCGGAGGTCCAGATCACAGGGGTTGGCACGGTCCACGGCTCCCAAGACCCGGAGGCGGGAGAGGTGGCCGGGGGCAGAAACACCGTCTATTCCATAGAGATGGAAGGCATAGTGATGTGCCACCTGGGAGACCTTCAGCAGGCCCTTACATCGGAGCAGGTGGAACGGCTGGGAAACGTGAGCATACTGATGGTGCCGGTGGGGAGCTTATCGTCTCTCAAGGCCTCGACGGACACCATCGGCCTGATGGAGCCGCGATTGGTGGTACCCATGGACTATGAGGCCGCCACCATCGAGAACAGGGACCCGAGCCAGCCGATAATGCGTTTCCTCAAGGAGATGGGGGCACAAGATTCGGAGCCCCAGAGGCGGCTCCACGTGACACCTTCTACTCTTCCCCAGGAGACCCAGGTGGCGATTCTGGAAATAGCCGACTAAACCGTCAGGCCCGGGCCCCGTTTCCTAGGCCTCAGGACCAGGAGCAGTGCGCCGCCGGCTACGGCGGCCAGTCCCGCGGCCCCAAGAACCAGCCACAGGTTGCCCCAGATCTGGTCCCCGGTCTGGGGAAGCTCCGGGAAGTTCAGGTCCAGTTGCCTCTCCAGGAAGGTCCCCTCGACGAAAACGTGAGTCTCGACGGCCCTGACCCCGTCGGCGTAGAAGGTAATTGTAAGGCCCACCACGTCTTCCACGAACTCGTATTCCAGCGAGGGATCAACCAACAGGGTATTGTACTTGCCGTCCACTACCTCCACCGGCCGGGGGGACTCGGCCCTTCCCACTCGGGCGGTTATCTTGGTCCCATCGGGGGCTGGCTTGCCGCCGATGGTGGCCGAGCCTTCGTAGATGATAGGGTAGGGCGGCTGGGCCGACGCGGTGCCCGTCCACGAGAACCACACCACCGCCAGGACTGCGAGAATTAAAAGGCCCGCGGCCCAAGCTCGTTTGCTATCCGCACCCGGTAAGAGCACCTTACTTCTGGTTCGGTTCATAGTCCTCCGACCTTTTGACTGCCCCCGGTGACCGACCCCAAGGCAGGGCGGTCATTCAGCGGTATCGTCTCCTGGAAGATAAGACTATTTGGCCTGGTTTGCAAGTACCAATCCAAATAGTCGCAAGGCATGGTCATCACTCATATCCGCAACGTAGTTACTCAGAACATACTTGCTTGGATCGTCTTCTCCCCGTGCGTGGGGGAGGAGTAAGGTGGGAGGTCAATAGAGACTCTCCACAGCACGTTATAGATTCCACTGAAACACCACCCCACCGGCCTCAGCGCAAAAACCCCTCCCTCCCCAGTTACGGGGAGGGAGGGGTTTTACCATTCGTATCGGCTATCCTAGTTTAGAAGATTATCTGTCCAGCCTCGTTGATGAAGACCCAGTACCCCAGGCCCGGTACGAACGTATTGTTTGTTACGGGTGCGGTACGGGTGAACCCTACAGCCGGATCTGGGTCGAAGCCGTAGACCACAGCCCAGTCAACGCCCGTCAGGTAGTTATCCATATCGACGGCGTTGACAAGAAGAACAGGCAGGTTGAAGAACTGGGGACCAAACAGGATCCAGCCTGCAAGCACTACCTGTGGTCTCGGGGCCTGGGGTATGCCACTCAGGCGGCGAAGGACCACATCTACGTCATCGGCGTTCGTGGAGAAGACCCAGTAGCCTGCACCTGGCTTGAGGCTCAGGATGTCGCCGGACCAGGCCCCATCCACAAAGTTGGAGACCTGCCACCCGGCTTCTGTGCTCCAGGTCCTGATCTTGGTGATCGACGGATTTACATCGCCGAAGACACTGCCCGGGGTAGCGGAGTCAAGCCTTGCGGGCACGGAGATCAGGTTCCAGCCAGGCTCCATGCTTATCGTGAAGCCAGTGGGAGCCTCGACTGCGAAGACGAGGGTCTGGCCGCCACTGACATTGCCAGCAGGGTCCGACACCTCGATGATCCAGGTGTAAGTACCTGCGGCCAAAACCTTGGCCAGAATGTAGGTGTTGCCATCAGCGAAAGTGGTACCGGACACATCTGCGGCCGTTGGGATGTTCCCGTTAGCCGTGTAGATGCCCGGGTTGCCGGCATCGTGGAGGTTGATGACAAGGTCACCGGCCATCAGGGTTGCAAGGCTGGCATCCACCAGGGTACTGGAGGTCCCATCCTCGCCTATGGTGCCCAGGCCATGGATGACACCTCCAATGGCGTCGGTAGTGCCTGAGTGTATGTGTTGTATCCCCGAGATGCCGGCGGTGACGCTAATTTCCACCAGCGTCTGGGCACCCTTCGCCGTCAGCACCGCGGTGCCGCTCTGGCCTGAGTCAGCAGTCCCCGCACCCCTGTCGCCGACGCTGTTGTCCAGCACAATGGTTATGGAGGTCAGGTTGGCACCCGAGATCGTGGACGAACTTAGCGTTGCTGACTCGCCGAAGTCCGCTACGACCCTGGCTATGTCGTCCAGGCCCTGGAAGGAAGAGTTGGGCGTGGCGTCTGTGTCCACCGCGGCAGGAGTGAACGCTGCCAACGTCGGAACGGCCACGTCCGCCTCAAATGACACCGCATCGGCAGTGCCGAGATTAGCGGCAGGGGAAGCGTCGTTAGCAGTGGCGGTGATGTCGTAGGTCGTTGTAGTGGTAGAGGTAAAGGTCAGCTCCCACTCGAGGTCTGCGGTGATCTCGGTCAGGGTCCCAAGGGTCCCGACATTTGTTGCGCCGGCGGCCACTGAGACGGAGTAAAGGTCACTCGTGTCCCAGTCATTGTCCGTGCCTCCCGCCAGGGCAGTCACCGTGATAGTGGTGCCCGTCTGGCCCGTGATGGTCCCTGTAGAGCCGTCGGTCAGGTTGGTCACCACATCGCCATTTGCAACTCCGTCATTAACGAAATCAGCATTGGCATCGGTGAGCACGGTGGCACTGGTCGCCCCGGTGTGGGCGCCGCCCACTGCGGTTATTGTGGCCAGCGGGGTGGGATCGGCCGCAAGGATCTCACTGGAGAGGAGTGTAACGGTAACCTCGGCGTCCCCATCGCCATCGGGGTCACCGGCCAGGGCCGCGTCCAAGCTTACAGTCAATGTAGGCGCGACGTTGTCGGTAGCCGTCCTCAGCAGGCCGGAGGCCGCGCCATTGCCCGCCAGGTCCAGCACCTCACCGATAAGGCTTACCACAGATGTGACGTCGGTGCCCCGCGGATCGGTAGTCAGGTAGACGAATGCGCTGGAGTCGAAGGTGTAGGTCACAACGACGACATCGTTAGCGTTGGTAGCAGCGACCTCGGCGGTGTTGTTATCGGAATTTGTCTCCACCAGGGTCACGCTGGTACCGTTCACCGTGACGGTGTATTCGTCAGCGAAGTTGCCGTCGGCATCGTTGTCCAGGGCGACGAACTCGGCGATGTTGAACTGGGTTTGGCCGCCGGTAGCAGAGAAGGTCTCGGAGTTCAGCAGGGTTTCAAAGTGGCGGGCGTCAAGGGGAATCGAGCTGCCCACCACGTCGAAGTCGGTTGCGGCAACGCTATCGCCATCAATGGACTCGTTGAACCTTACCTCTATGCCGGTGTTGTCGCTCCGGGTCCTTTCGGTACCCGCAGCGTTCGCACCGAACCCTGAACTGGCCGCAGTGATACTGGCAATGTCTGTCGAGTCGATATTGACTGAGAACCTGTCGTTGGCCCCACCGGGCTCGTCTGCAACGCTGTTGCCCACGGCATCAATGGCCACAACATTCCACAATGTAATCCCCTGGCCCAGGGCCGCAGCTGCGCCGCCCTGTGCCAGAGTCAGGCGGATACCGTTGACTACGTCTGTCTTGTTCTCGGTAATGGTAGTGTCGTTGCCTATAGTCAGGTCCGTAGTGCCGGCGTCGTCCTGGACGTTGATGGGGGCACCGGTGTCGGTGACCTGCACGTCGAAGGTGATTACGTCAGGCGGGTCCAGGGTCGCGGGATTGACGTTCAGGCCATCGGCAGGTCCAATCAGGGTAATAGTAGGAGGCGTCAGGTCCGCGGTGGAGGTGCCAACCCGGTCGTTGGAGGGATCGGCATCAGAGTAGGTAGCGGTTAAGGCATCGCCATCGGACACGGCCAGCAGCAGGTCGATCAGGTCCTGCTCGGCCTGGGTGTCGACCAGGCCCAAGTCTCCCAGCATGTTGTCCAGCCGGAGGGCGAGAGCCACGCCGTCGGCATTGACAGCGTCAATCTCAAACAGAAGGTCATTCGCGTTGTTGATGTTACCAATTACGTTGTTGCCAGACGCGTCGGCCGCGGTCTCTATTGCGGTCAACTGAGCAGCGGTTACCAGGCCCATGGCCTGGTCGAAGGTCCCGGCGCTGCCGGCGGAGGTTTCGGTTAAGTCGATTGTCCTGTTGTCGTTGCCTATGGAGGAGGTCTCGCTGCTTACGGTCACGTCCTCAACGTCGTCGGTTACGTCGTAGGTGAACGTTATCACCACGCTGTCGTCACCACCGCCAAAGTTCACATCCGCGATGGTCGTTATCAGTCCGGTGGCACTGGTGGCGCCGCTTGGGAAGTTAGTGTTGATAGCGTTGTCGAAGTCAACGCCGGAAAGGATGGAGAGGCCGACGCTGTCGATAGGTGTGTTACCAGGTACCCTGACGTCGTATTCGTAGGTCTCGTATGTGAGTGTAATGGTCTCATCGGCAATGGTGGCCGCGTCGAAGTCCACAGTAACCGTGGACAAGCCATCCACAATATCGCCATCGCCAGGTGAATGCGCTGTGATTTCAGCACCATCAACAGCAGTTGATACGGAGGTGTCGCTGACGTAGGTCACGTCGGCGTTCTCGTAGACGCCGTCGCCATCTGCATCCGCTAATCGGTCACTCAGCGTACAGACTGAAGGATCGGCATCTGTGCAGGGGCCGATTGAAGCCAGTTGTCCGGCAACGGATGCGGCGGTTACTGTAAGGGTTTCAGTGGCCGTTGTCTCACCCTCGAAGACCGCCTCACCTACGGTTCCTGCGGCATTATCCTCTATATCTGTCAGATCGAATGCATTTCCATTTCCATGGCCACCCGATATGATGTACCTTACCGTTCCTGTTCTGGCCACGTCTAAATCGACATCCGTTACGGTGATCGTAACGACGTCGAAACCTTGCACAACGGAATATACAGTTTCATCAAAAGTGACCGTGCCGGCGGTCTGGGCCCCGGCAAACGCGGCCGGGATCACTGCCACTAATGACAGCACCAGGGCCATGACTGCCACGATCGAAAGTATTTTACCTTTCTTATTCAACTTACGCCCCCTTCTTGTGTGGTCACGTAGGATTTGGGACAAGGAAAAATTAATACTACTGATAAACTGGTACCCGTTCTCTGGGAACTCTCTGGCGTGCTCACCTTAATGCTCCCACCTCCTTTATATGGGTTGAGAAACCCTTTCGCTCTTTGTGCCTAGTTTATGACTAAAATATAGAACCAAGTCAAAACAAAGATGGAATTTAGCTAGAATATGATACCACCTATGTCAAATGACTCAGGGTATTTTCCCAACATCGTGACAATAGTACCATTCCACCCGCCCTTGTCAAGCCCTAACACAGGCAGTCGCTGGGCACAAGGGCAGAGCTTAAATCGCCGCCAGTCCAGATACCAATGCGACAACTAATGCTCCGTTAGGCGCGCACTATAAAGGATGGATAGTGTAATGTCAACAAGTCCCGAGTATCGGGACAAGCT
>JACZVB010000391.1 GCA_022572865.1 Chloroflexota bacterium
TGGAAACCCCGGTCTCGGCATACCTCAAGGTGGCCACGGGGGCCCAGTCCTTCCTCCTGGAGAGCGTAGAGGGCGGCGAGAGGCCGGCGCGGTACAGCTTCATCGGCGCCGAGCCCTACAAGATGATATGCACCGGCCCGGGCCAGCCTCAGGGGGACGTTGACCCGCTGAAGCTGATCCGGGAGGAGATGGAGAAGATCTCTCTGGTGACCATTCCCGACCTGCCCAGGTTCCACGGCGGCGCGGTAGGATACCTGGCCTACGAGGCGATGCACCACTTCGAGGATGTGCCCTCGCCCCGGGTCGATACCCTTAAGCTGCCCGAGGCGGCCTTCATGTTCGCCGATACCCTCCTGATTTTCGACCATTTGAAGCACAGTATAAAGGTCCTTTCCCACGCCCATCTGGCGGAGAAGGACACCGAGACGGCCTATGGGGAGGCGGTGGAGAGGATCGATGCCCTGGTGGAGAGGCTGCAAAGGCCCCTGGACCCGGCTAGGACCTCCTCCGGAGGACCGCCCCTTACCAGCTACGAGACCACCTCCAACCTCACCAGGGAGCAGCACGAGGCCAACGTGCAGAAGGCCAAGGACTATATCTACGCAGGCGATGTCATCCAGGTGGTGCTGTCCCAGCGGTTCTCCCGGAAGACCGACGCCCACCCCTTCAACATCTACCGGACCCTCCGCACCATCAATCCGTCCCCCTACATGTTCTACCTGGACATGGGCGACTACCAGATAGTGGGGGCTTCCCCCGAGGTGCTGGTCAGGTCCGAGGATGGGAACCTGGACTACCACCCCATAGCCGGGACCAGGCCCCGGGGTGAGACCGAGGAGGAAGACCTGGCCCTGGAGCGGGAGCTGCGCAGCGACGAGAAGGACCGGGCAGAGCACACCATGCTCCTGGACCTGGGCCGGAATGACATAGGCCGTGTCAGCAGGCCCGGCACGGTGAAGGTCACCCAGCTCTTTGACATCGAGCGTTACTCCCACGTGATGCACCTGGTCTCCCACGTGAAGGGAGAGCTGCGGCCCGAGATCACTCCCTACGACGCCCTCTGGGCCTGCTTCCCCGCGGGTACGGTGTCCGGGGCGCCCAAGCTGAGGGCCATGGAGATCATAGCCGAGCTTGAGCCCGACCAGCGGGGCCCCTACGCCGGAGCAGTAGGTTACTTCAGTTTCTCCGGAAACATGGACACCTGCATAACCATAAGGACCATGGTCTTCAGCAACGGGGTCGCTCACGTCCAGGCAGGCGGAGGGATAGTGGCCGATAGCGTGCCCCAGAAGGAGTACATGGAGACGGTGCACAAGGCCCAGGCCCTGATGAGAGCGATAGATGAGGCAGAGGCCAGGGCGTGGTAGTATGAAAACCCAGGACCCAGGGAGAGGACATTTGAAGCTTGAAGGTCGCTCGGCCATCGTGTCCGGCGGTGGCAGGGGCATAGGCCGGGGAATTGCTCTGGAGCTGGCCCGGGCCGGCGCCAGCGTCGCCATCAACTACCGCAGGGACGAGGACGCCGCCCAGGAGACGGTGTCGGTGATGCGGGAGATGGGGAGAGAGGCCTTCGCTTTCCAGGCCGACGTGCGGGAGAGCGAGAAGGTGGAGGCGATGGTGGAAAAAGCCATCGAGACCTTCGGCAAGGTTGACATCCTGGTGTGTAACGCCGGAATAGCCTCCCGAGGCAACTACCTGGCCGACACCGATGTGACCGAGATGCGCCGGGTGCTGGATATACACCTCTTCGGGGCCCTTCACTTCGCCCGGGGCCTGCTGCCTCACATGAGGCAACACCAGAGGAGCGACATCCACTTCATCTCCTCCACCACAACCCTCCTCAACGAGGCCGGCCACATGCCCTACGCCACGGCCAAGGCCTGCCTGGATACCCTGGCCATGTGCATGGCCAAGGACGAGCGGCGCTACGGGATTCGGGTCAACATAATCGCCCCGGGGCTGGTGGAGACGGAGATGGGGCGAAGGCTGATGAAAGCGATGCGGGGCGTCGAGGACATCAAAGACCTCTACCCCGAGTATCCCTTTGGCCGGATCTGCCAGCCCGAGGATATCGGTAAGCTATCGGCATTTCTGGCCTCGGAGGACGGGGGTTACGTCTCGGGGCACGTCATATATCTGGATGGGGGCATGGCCCGGTAGCCAGTTAGATGTCGGTTCAGGACGTACTGGCTCACCCCAGGACCCGCCACGATGAGCCACTCGAAGCATGAGCGTACAAAGCTAGCAGGAGGAATGTTATGGAACTAGAAGGCAGGGTGGCACTGATCACCGGAGCGTCCAGGGGC
>JACZVB010000392.1 GCA_022572865.1 Chloroflexota bacterium
CTCTACCTCAAGTTCGAAAGATACAAAAAGTTCGACCCATCAAAAATAAGCAATCCGGACGCAGCGTTTGTGGGCCCAGAGCACAGACTAGTAGAAGTGTGGATGGTTCCAGACGCTAACGGCAACACCTCCACTCAAGTAAGCATCTCCCGCACCCTTCAGGGGGAACTGCTAGCTATATCGCGATGGGAAAGAGGGCGCATGGTATCAACCTGGGTCCCCACAGGAGAGGAAATGGTGGTTGAAACGGGGTCAGGTAGCAGTCTCAGGAGGTGGGTAGAGGGCATTTGGAATCTGGCTGCGCGCCAACTGGATAGAGGTTGGAGCTATATGGGGCAGGGGGAGCTGAACGGGGAGCGGAGCCTTATATTCGAGAACCAGTACACGACCACCAAGGCGTTTTCCCCGGAAGGATTAGAATACATAGGTACCCCAGTATATTTATCCACTGTCATGCAGAAGATGTTACACCGCATGGAGTTTGTGGAGATTACCCCACTCATCTGGCGGGAAAGCCGGTGGGAACTGAGTGAGGGTGGTAAGATGACTCTAGTAGAGGATCGCAGGGTGGTAGAGTACCGACTGCTGCCCGCAGACACTCAGATTGGGCCGTTCCAGTAATCCTCGGTACGACACGCCAAAAGAAGAGCACCCGATTCGCTGCATCGGGCGCTCTTACAACTTACCCGGGAAGAATATTGCGGGAGTTCTTTGCCCCGGCTAAACCGGTCACTCCGACCGGACGGTCTTCACTTTATATAATAAGGGAAGCCAATAAATGCAGGGCCAAGAACCCCTTTGGATTGCCTCACCGACCCTTCCATCCACCTCATCTAGATTCTTCTATCCACCACCACCCAGTCGGCGAGGCGCAATGAAGGGAAGTGCCATCTGTGGTTCAACACGTACTTGAGAACCATCTCCTCCTCCTTCCATTGGCTACAACTTAATTATAGCACTTTACAGGGAATTTCGCATGGCCTGACCAGGTCGCAAGCCGTGAGGTGGGGGCGTGTTACGGGGGCTCAGTTTCCCCTTCTGAAGCCTCCCGGAAGCTCCACGTCCACCTTATGTCTTGTCTTGACGTCTCGTGCACGAGCTACATCCACCACCAGCTCCAGTCTCCACTTCACGACAGAGATACCGGCATGGGGAGGAAGCTCTGTCTCAATCCCCAGCCTGACGTCATACTGGCCTGTGACACCTGAATTAAGCAATGAATCGGCAAGGAAGATTACGCTGCTATGGATATAAGTTTCCCTGTGCTCCTTAGTCACCTGTTTAGGGATCATGGGCGTTGGTGTATAGCCCGTAGCGATACCTGAACCTCCATAGAGCCCACCCATCGATCTGCCGGTTTTGATGTCCGGCACCATGATGTCGTAGCTCTCCACGTAATACTCCTCACACACCAGGTCCACCCTGGCCTCTCTCACCTCGATTTCACTCCTGGCACTCAGCTCCAACATAACGTTTATGGTCTCACCCAGCTTGTATGGTCGGTCATCGAAGAGAATCTTCACATCCAGGGGGCGTAGTCTTGAGATGGGCATACTACTTCACGTCCTTTCCCGGAAATCAAGCAATATTATACTCTATAAATAGGGATACGCGTGCTCTGTCCACCCCTTATGCTGCGACTCGGTATGATGTTATACTGGCAGCCGTTCCAGACCCTGCAAAAGCGAGCTATCCGAGGTTAGATTTAACATGAGCGTAGAGTTGAAGTGGTTGGAAGAGGGCACCATAACGTCTCCCAAGGGATTCATGGCAGGGGCCACCTACTCCGGCATCAGGACCTACACCGAGGACAAGCTCGACCTCGGCATAGTTTCCTCGGAGGTGCCCTGCACGGTGGCGGGAACTTTCACCAACAACAAGATAAAATCGCCGTCCGTTGTCCTGGACCAGCGGAGGGTGGCTTCGGGACGTGCCCAGGCAATTATTATCAATAGCGGGATAGCCAATGCCTGCGTGGGCGAGCAGGGGATGACAGACGCCATAGAAATGGCTGCCCTGGCAGCAAAGTACCTGGACATGGACCCTGATCTGGTTCTCGCCTGTAGCACCGGACTGATAGGAGTGGAGTTGCCCATGGCCCTGATCCGCAGCGGGGTGGTCAAAATTCAGATGACCGCGGATGGCGGCCATGTGCTGGCCAGGGCCATTCGGACCACAGATACCAGATCGAAAGAGGCAGCCGTTTCCTTCCGTGCTGGAGAGACGAGCTATGTGCTGGGAGGCATTGCCAAGGGTTCCGGCATGGTCCATCCAAACATGGGCACCATGCTGGCTTTCCTGTCC
>JACZVB010000393.1 GCA_022572865.1 Chloroflexota bacterium
GACTGGGTCTTTGGGGTGGCCCTGTTGATCTCATCGGCCAGCACTACCTGCGCGACGATTGGCCCAGGCCGGAACTCGAACTCGCCGGTCTTCTGATTGTATATCGATACACCCGTGATATCGCTGGGCAGCAGGTCGGGAGTGAACTGGATCCTCTTGAAGCTGCAGCCTATCGACTTTGCCAGACTTTTGGCCAGCATCGTTTTTCCGACGCCCGGCACATCATCGATCAGAACGTGCCCTCTGCACATCAAGGAGATGAGGGCAAGCCTGACCACCTGATTCTTGCCGATGATAACCTTCTCTACGTTGTCCAGGACTCTCTGGGCTATGTCGAGGGGCTCTGTCACCCTGGCCTTCCTCCTTATTTAGGCCCTATTTTAGCCTGTGCGCCTGAACCCATCAAGCGTTCAGCTTTCGGTCCCGGGCCTCGGCCCAGGCTGTGACCTCACCGCCCGACCTCCAGGCGTCGGTCCCGGGCCTGCGGATACGGTTTCTGTAGATGAGCAGGCCCATCGCCGCCAGCGCTAGTCCCAGGGAGATCAGGATGTCCGAGGCCCCCCAGCGGCTGCCGAAATCGATCCTTGTCAGGTCCACCAGTGACCTTACGATAGGATAGCCGATGAGAAAACTCAGGAACGTGGTGCCGGCCCGCCCTTTCCTGGAGTGGACTGCCATGAGAACCCCGAACAGGCCGATGAGAATGGACGCCTCGTACAGCTCCGATGGGTAACGAGGCAGGTTCAATCCCGGGAACCGGATGCCCAGGGGCGGGTCGGCCAGGTCTCCGTAGCACCGGTTGACCAGCAGGCAACTCCACCTGAATGCAGATATGGCCAGGGGAGCGTAAAGGGCGTACAGATCGGCGGAGCGCCAGAAATCCAGGCGCCCACGCCTGTAGGACCACCATGCCGGGACCAGGGCCCCGACTAGGGCCCCGTAGAAGTACATGCCCCCGTTTATCCGGGCCAGGTCCAGGGGGTGCCGGAAGAACGGGGGAAGGTCCGGGGCCACGAACGCGAGCCTGGCGCCCACCACCCCGCCCATCGCCATCCAGAGGGGCAGGTCAAAGAGTCCCTCGCTGGCGGACCCCTCGCCCCGGGCCCTTCTGTGGGCGAGGTAGGTCATCAGGTTGAAGGCGATCAGCATCGCCACCAGGTCCAGGTTGTCTAGGACGTTGTTTATCAACGTTGACAAAACGTGGTCCTTCTCGCCCTCCCCACGCGGAGTCTCAGGGTCTCCCTCAGACCTCCGCTCACTCCTTCTCTCCCGATGGAGGAAGGCCGTCCTTCCAGTACTGGAAGGAGGAAGGACTCGGAGGGATGGAGGGTGACTGGCTCGCCGACACGGAGGTTGAGTCTACTGGTTATCTAACTCCCGATAGTCCGCCAGGTTTTCACCCTCCACATCGCCCGATGGGGTAGTCCCGGCCAGCAGCTCCTCGATCCACACGATCAGCTGGGACTCCCGTATCGCGCCGACGAACCTCCGGGCCACCACCCCCTCCTTGTCGACGAAGAAGGTCACGGGAATGCCTCCCACCCCGTATCCGATGGCGACGACGCCGGTCCTGTCCATGCCATTGGGATAGGTTATGCCGAAATCATCGATGAATCCCTTGGCGTCGACTTCCGGCTCCCGGGTGTCGACGCCAAGGAACACCACGCCCTGCTCCTTGAACCTCTGCCACCCCTGCTCCAGTACAGCTGCCTCCAACCGGCAGGGGCCACACCACGAGGCCCAGAAGTTGACGATAACGGGGCTTCCCCTGTAATCGGACAGGGTGATGGGCCCTCCCGAAAAGGCCTCCAGGGTGAAATCGGGGGCCTGCTTCCCGGGCCGGGTGATCCCGCTCTGACTGGTGATCGGGTCCTGGCTGTTGACCATTCCCCAGGCCATTATGCCCACCAGCCCCGCCAGGGATAGAAGGATGGGCACGACGATTTTCCACCGGCGCTTCCAGAAGCTGCCCTCTGACTGCGAGTAAGAGGGGATATCGAGGTCTAAGTCTAGCTCTTCCATAGATACTATTGTCTCACGGATTCTTTCCCAGCGGGATGGTCAGGGGTATAGCGGTGTAGAAGTTTCCGCATCTATTAACGAAGGAGCAAGGCCCGAGGTTTCGGATTGTCGTAGAAGACAAGCTGAGACCGTTCCGAACCCACTCAACCGGTAGCAGCCGATTTCGAGGACCATTGACCAAACGTAATGTCAGGCCCTGGGCCTGGGGTTGCCAAGGGTCTGTCGCATTACCGAAATGAAATTTCGAGCGGCATTCG
>JACZVB010000034.1 GCA_022572865.1 Chloroflexota bacterium
CACCATCAGGCTATAGCCCTCCTTCAGCCCCCACACGCCGCCGCTGGTGCCGACATCCAGGAAACTGATGCCCTTCTCCTCGAGATATGATGCCCGTCGCACGCTGTCTTTGTAGTTGGCGTTGCCCCCGTCCAGGACGATGTCTCCCTTGGACAGCGATTCGGCCAGTGTCTTTATGGCGCTTTCAGTAGGCTCCCCCGCGGGCACCATGACCCAGACGGGTCGGGGTTTTTCCAGTTGCCCCACCAGGTCCGGGATCGACGACGCCCCAACCGCTCCCTGCCCGACGGAGGCGTCCACCGCCTCCTTCCGAGGGTCATAGACCACTACCCTGTGGCCTCCCTGAAGGAGGCGCTGTGTCATGTTGCCGCCCATCCGCCCCAGGCCTATCATTCCAAGTTCCAAAGTCGGTACCTCCCTGTCAGGCGATTGGCCCCTCTTTTAGCCTGCATCCCTAACCGCGTCTACCTTGGGTGAAACTGCTCTCGCCTTGATGAACAGATCGTACAATCGCTTGTAATTTCCCGCAATTCGGCCGACTGCAACGGCCCTGGAAACCTTGCCACCCTGGTATTCCACCAGGGGGCCCCAGAAGGTTGTTCGGCCAACGGCGAATCCGATGACGCCCCTTGTCTGTGCACCCACTGCCAGCCACCTCCCCACTCGCTCATCGTCTTCTCCCCTGCCCAGGACAATGATGCCGACCCTCTCCCTGCCGCCGGCTTGAGCCTGCCTAACGGTGCTGCTCAAAGCCAGGGAGTCTTCCATACCCTCCAACTTCCAGATATCCGGTTCGATTCCCGCCTTCTGGAGGTCGGATATCGCCTTTACCGTGATCTCAGGCCTGAGGCGCAGGTCATAAGCATATTTGTCCTGGTTGACTGACTCTAGCTGGGGCCCGGTCGCAGGCACCAGCAGCTCGAACATGAACTTATAGCCGGCCGAATGGGTGTGGTCGGAGAGGACTTTCAGCCGCCTCCGCTGGCTCTCATTCACCTTTGGGTCGTCCTCGGGGTTATAGCGGACCAGGGCTTTAACAAAGGTCGGGTTGGCCTCTTGCAACCGTTGTTCATAGTCGGCGCCATACTCAAAATCGAACTCTGCCTGTCCGCTCTTTTCAACGGGCACACAGGTTATAACACCCCGTTTGTTAGCGTCTGCAAGTATCTCGCTGCCGTATTTCTGGTCAACCAGGATTGCAGCGCTCTCCGAGGGTATGCCCGAGCCCAGGGCCTGGAGAAACCCATCGTAGACCACGCGCTTATACCCGCAGAGCACCTCCACCTCCTGAGGGTTTGGCCTCCGGCTCCCTATACCCAGCAGTCCTGCCTCGAAGGAGGACCGATGATCGAAAGGCAGTACGAATAGATCGCCACCATATCCAAGCTCTTGCACGTCCATCTCCGCTCTTCCTTTCTGAAGCAGGCCACCCCGAAACGATAAAACCTAATGCGCCGTTTGACTTAGTTGGGCGATACGGCTTTTGACCATCTCCAGTATCTCCGATGGGTCATGAACGATCCATGCATCCTTCACGACCCTGGTGGAGTGGAGAACGGCCCTGGTGAAAGGTGTGGCCACGGCCACGACGTTCATCCCCGCCGCGATGGCCGCTCGCACCCCATTGGGCGAATCCTCCAACACAAGACACTCTTCCGGCGTCACATCAAGCTTGCGAGCCGCCAAGATATATATCTCAGGATCAGGCTTGGGACATCTCACATCTTCACGGGTCAGGACTATATCCAGAGACCGCTCCAGGTCCAGTGCCTGCAACACGTGCTCCACCTCTTTGCGGTAGGACATAGTCGCCAGACCCGTTCGGCACGCTATCTCCTTACTCAGACGCAAGAGGCTTATGGTGTGGGGCCATCGGTTGTCCCGGAGCACCTGAGGGTCCGCCACCATCTCATCGTAAATTTTCTTCCGCGATGCCGTCAACGTTTCCCAGGGTTCCGAGGTGGCGCAGCCGCCCATCGCTGAACGCAGATCGGGCTCCAGTCCCAGCGTGTCCATGATGTGGCGAGAAGCAACCTCTCGGGAAGAGCCCACCACCTCGCGGTACGCCTCGATGGCCCGGTTGTCCGGCTCCGGCAGATTTCGCAATTTCTGGACGGCAATAGCGTAAGAGAGGGCCTTAAGCTTTTCAGATTGCACCAGGGTGCCGTCCAGGTCAAAGATTATCGCTCTTATCACAGCTGTTTCCACCTAAACAGGTTTTGGCCCGTCTACCGCGTACTGCCTGCGGAAGCCTCCCACCCGGCTTGCGCCACCTTGACAGGCAGGTTGAGGCCCCACAGCTAAGCCAGGTTCCGTAAAAGCCTGTCGATCTCCGCCCCTTCCCCGACTTCGAGATGAATACGGGCCACCCTGCGGCCCAGGGCCCGCAGCGCCCTCAGATCACCCAGGGCCTGGGCCTCGACCAGGGTCCCGAAGGTGTAGGGCTTGCCAGGGACTTCGATGTCTGCTTCGTGGCCGGAGGTTATCTGGAGGAACAGGCCCGTATCCGGGCCGCCTTTATGAAGCTGCCCGGTGGAGTGCAGGTATCTGGGGCCGTAACCCGCCGTCGTCGCTATCCCGTATCGCTCCACCACCTTCCGGCGCAGCTCGTACAGGGCCCGGTCCGTCTCCGGGGTCTGTCGGACATAGGCCAGGATCGCCAGATAGTCCCCGGGCCTGCTGTCTGTTAGCAGCTCTTCGAGAGAATCAGTGGCCTTTTCCCAGCGCAGGTCACCCGATGCTTGATATTCTCGAAGGACGTCATCCGTCAGGTCCTTGGCCTGCTGGACGTTGGGCTGGTCGAAGGGGTGGATGCCCATGATGGAACCCGCTACCGCCGTGGCGAACTCCCAGCGGAAGAACTCGGCCGCCAGATCGTACCTGTCTCTCAGGTCCAGGCGGATCACCGGATGACCCGCGGCCTCGATATCCTTCATTCTCGCATCTGTATCTACGTTGTCATCCCCTTCCAGGCGCAGGTAGACGAACTGCCGGTCTAAGCCGTAATGGGAGAGGGACACCAGGGGTTCATCCACTATAGGAACGATGCCCTGGCTCTTTTTACCTGTGCTTTCGGCCACCAGCTGCTCTAGCCAGAGGCCGAAGCCGGAGATGGACGGCGAGGTGACCAGGGTGAGCTTGTCCCTTCCCTTCATGGCGAGGATGCCCATCGAGGCCCCGAGCCACGCGCCCGGGTTATCGTGAGCGGCAACGCAGAAGGAGCAGCCCTCCCGCATACGTTCGGCCCGGTCCAGCAGTTTATCGATGTCGATTCCCATCAACACCCCGGGCACCAGGCCGAAGTACGAAAGCACCGAATATCGACCACCCAGGTCCGAGGGGTTGCAGAAGACCCGCCGGAATCCTTGTTCCCGGGCCAGCCGCTCCAGGGGAGTGCCGGCGTCGGTTATTGCCACAAAATTACTCCCGACCTCCGTCGTGCCTTCCTTCCGTTCCAAAATACCTCGAAAATAATGATAGAGAGACAACGTCTCTACGGTGGTGCCGGACTTGGAAGACACGAGAAACAGGGTCCGAGAAGGGTCTATGGTCTCGGCCACACCCTCTACCCACGATGGCACGGTGGAGTCCAGGACCATTAGTTCGGGGTACCCTTCGGCGCTCCCGAAGGTCTGCCGGAGGGCCGCGGGGCCCATGCTGCTCCCCCCCATACCCAGGAGCACCACGTGGCGAAATCCGGCGTCGCGGACCTCCTGGGCGAATGAAACCAGCGATGGGGCCTGCTCGCACATCTGGTCGGTGACGTTCAGCCACCCCAACCGGTTTGTGATCTCCTCGGGGGACGGCTGCCATACGGTGTGGTCCTTCCGCCAGATACGCCCCACCACATCTCGATTTTGCAGGTCGGCCACCATCTCTTCAACGTCGGGTAGATATGACCCGAGGCCTGCGCCCGGGTGGACGTGCGCACCGGCAACCAGCCTGGCCCTCTTCTCCTCGATGTTGGCCAGTAGCTTCTCGAACGACTCGGCGAAGGACTTCACCCCGTCGGCCAGCAGCCTGGAGGTAACCTTATTCACATCGATGCCAGCCCCTTCCAGGGCCTGCATCGTCTCCTGAGCGTCAAGCAGGTCTCGCTCCAGGGTCGGCGAGGCCGTGCCGTGATCGAGAAAGGCCGTTAGAGTCGCCGGTGGAACGGTGTTGACCGTATCGGGCCCTATGAGGGAATCCATATACAGCACATCGCTATAGGCAGAGTTCTTGGTGCCGGTGCTGGCCCAGAGGGGACGCTGGACCCGGGCCCCCTTGCCCGCGAGGGCGGCGAAGCGCTCTCCGTGAAAAGTATCCCGGAAGGCCTTGTAGGCCAGCTTGGCGTTGGCGATGGCCGCCTTGCCGAGGAGGTGTCTCACATCATCCTGCCCCAATCTCCCTCGCTCCTCTATCAAGGCATCGACGGCCGTGTCGATCCGGCTGATGAAGAAGGACGCCACCGATGCGACGCCTCCGGCCCTTCCTCCGTTTTGATCCAGCTCCTCAAGGCCTAGAATATAGGCCTCCACCACCTCTCGATAAGCATCCAGAGAGAAGATCAAGGTCACGTTGACGTTGATGCCCTTGGCAATGAGGCGGCGGACGGCGGGAGTACCCTCGGGTGTGGCCGGCACCTTTATCATCACGTTGGGACGGTCCAGCACCGAGTAGAGTCTCTCGGCCTCGGCAACGGTGCCCTCGGTGTCGTGGGCCAGGGTTGGGCTCACCTCCAGGGATGCATAGCCGTCCACGCCACCGGTGGCCTCATATATCGGAAGAAGAAGATCGGCGGCGGCGCGAATGTCATCTATCGCCAGCGCCTCGAAGGTCTCGGCCGTGCTTTTGCCGGAGTTCGCCATGCCCAGGAGCGCCTCATCGTAGTCGGTGCTCCCGGCTATGGCCCTCTCGAATATGGTGGGGTTGGAGGTCAGGCCCGTGACCCCTGTTTCGATGAGACGGCCGAGTTCGCCGGAGGTTATCAGCCCCCGGCGTATGTTGTCATACCAGATGGACTGGCCGAGGCGTCGGGCCTCCAGTACCGGATTATCCACTCAAGTCCTCCTTGCAATGGCGCGTGCTCCCCTTCTGCTTCTTCATCCCTTCCCCTCAGCCACCAACCGGGTGGCCTCATCCACGACCCTCTGGGAGGTCAGGCCAAACTTCTCGTACAGTATCTCGTAGGGGGCCGAGGCCCCGAAATGGTCCAGGCCGATGGCGACTCCGTCCAGGCCCACGTATCGTTCCCATCCAATAGTCGTAGCCGCCTCTATCGACACTCGGGCCCGGATATCGGGTGGCAGAACGCCGTCCCGGTACTCCTTCGGTTGAGCATCGAACAGCTCCCACGAAGGTAGAGAGACCACCCGGGCCGAGAGCCCCCTTTCCTGGAGTATCCTTCCCGCCTCCAGGGCTATGTGGACCTCGGAGCCGGTGGCGATGATGAGCGCCTCCGGGTCTGCATTCGCTTCCCACAGGGTGTACCCGCCCTTCCGTACCCCAACGGCAGGCCCCAGGCTAGAGCGGTCCAGCACCGGAAGCTTCTGGCGGCCCAGGACCAGGACACTGGGCCCGTTGGTATGCTCCAGGGCCGCCTTCCACGCCTCCACGGTCTCGGTGGCATCAGCGGGGCGAAGCACCACCAGGTTTGGAACGGACCTTAACCCCAAAAGCTGCTCGATGGGCTGGTGTGTCGGGCCATCCTCACCAAGCCCTATGGAGTCGTGGGTGAAGATGTATATCACCCGAATGTCCATGAGGGCCGCCATGCGCATGGGCGGCCTCATGTAGTCGGAGAATATCAGAAAGGTAGCGGTATAGGGGATCACGCACCCGTGGAGGGCCATTCCGTTCGCGATGGAGCCCATGGCATGCTCCCGGACCCCGAAGTGCATGTTGTGGCTGCAATGCTCCTGGAACCCGTAGCAAGTGTGCTCCTTCAGAGTGGTCTTGGTGGACGGGGCCAGGTCGGCAGAGCCCCCGGTGAAGGCGTGGACCCTATCGGCAATAACGTTCATCACACTGCCCGAGGCATCTCTAGTTGCGAGGGGCCCATCTTGGTCCTTGAACAGCTCCCCCAGGCCCTGGTCCCATCCTTGTGGCAGGCCGCCGTCCAGGGCCTCTTCCAGCTGCTGGGCCTGCTGGGGGTAGGCCTGGCTATACTTCTCAAATAAAGCCTCCCATTCCTCCTGCAACCGTCTCCCCCGTTCCCGGGCCAGGCGAAAGTGGGATAGGGCCTCGGGAGGAGTTTCAAACGGGACATCGCAGGGCCAGCCGAGGCGTTCCCTGGTAAGGCGCACCTCCTCCTCCCCCAGCGGCTCGCCGTGGGCCGATGCGGTGCCCGCCTTGTTGGGGCTGCCGTAGCCGATGGTGGTCCTGCAGATGATGAGGCTCGGCCGGTCGGCCTCCCGCCTGGCCAGACGGAGGGCGGTGTCGACAAAGCCCGCATCCATGCCGTCGATGGGACCGACCACGTGCCAGCCGTAGGCCTGGAACCGCTGTGCCACGTTTTCGGCGAAGGCTATGTCGGTGTTGCCCTCGATGGAGATGTCGTTGTCGTCGTACAGGTAGACCAGCTTACCCAGGCGCAGGGTCCCGGCCAGCGAGGCCGCCTCCGAGGCAACCCCTTCTTGAAGGTCGCCGTCGGACACGATGGCGTAGGTGTAGTGGTCGATGATATTGTACTCGGGCCTGTTGTAGTGCTGGGCCAGCCACCGCTCAGCGATGGCCATGCCCACGCCATGAGCGAAACCCTGGCCCAGGGGCCCGGTGGTCATCTCCACCCCGGGCGTGTGCCCGTACTCCGGGTGCCCCGGCGTCTTGCTTCCCCACTGTCGAAACTCCTGAATATCCTTCAGGGACAGATCGTATCCGCTCAGGTAGAGGAGGGCGTAGAGCATCGCCGAGGCGTGGCCGGGAGAGAGGAGAAACCTATCCCGGGCGGGCCATTTCGGGTCTGTGGGGTTGTGCTTGAGGAACCTGTCCCACAGAACGTAGGCCATGGTCGCTGCGCCCATGGGCGTACCGGGATGGCCGGATTTGGCCTTCTGCACCGCATCCACCGCCAGGAATCTTATGGAGTTGACGCACAGCTCGTCGAGTTCTCTGTCGGTCATCGTCCCTCTCTTCCCCGTCCCGGGTGGTGGTCAAGCTGTTTGGGATTCATCCAGGATGACCATTTCTCGAACCCGTTCCTGCTACCTTATCCGCTTTGATGTACCGAGGCCCGTTTCGGATTCAACCTTCGAGACAGGCCACAATCCGCGTATTTTGAGGGGATGCAGGAGATACCCTCATTCTACTCCTCTCTTTGTGCTTAGAGAAGCCAGGGGACAACCCTTAGGCTACCGGGGGTTTTACCCCCTCCCAGTCCTCGATATGATGTCTGGAGATCGGGGCCCGAGCCGATAATCGGGCCGCTTTCAACGTGTTGACCAGAAGCATGGCGACGGTCATGGGCCCCACCCCTCCCGGCACCGGCGAGATGGCCCTGGCCAGTTTTTTCACGGACTCGAAGTCTACGTCGCCAACCAGATGATACCCTTTCTGTTTCGTGGAGTCCTCGATACGGTGTATGCCCACGTCTATCACTACAACACCCTCTTTGACCATCTCCCCGGTTATCCCCCTGGGATTCCCCGTCGCCACGACGAGAATGTCGGCCTGTCGGGTAAATCTAGGAAGGTCCCGGGTGCCGATGTGACAGATGGTGACGGTGGCATTGGCCCAGGGCTTCTCCTGTAACAGGAGGGCCGCCAGGGGCCGGCCCACTATCAAGCTGCCACCGACCACCACCACGTGCTGGCCGTCCGGGTGGTGACCTGTGGCCAGCAACATACGGTGGATGCCGGCAGGGGTGCACGGGACGAACCTGGGCTCCCCGGCCAGGAGCCAGCCGGCATCAGAAGGGTTCAGTCCTTCGATATCCTTCGACGGGTCGATGGCGTTCATTACCTTCAAAACATTCACTTCAGCTGGCAGCGGCAGCTGCACCAGGATGCCGTGAAACTCGGGCGTCTGGTTCAGCTCCTCAATGAAATCCAAAAGCTCCTTCTCCTCCGTGCTGGATGGCAACTCGAAGGTTTTTGAGTACATGCCGCACTCTTTGGCGGCCTTTTCTTTGGAGGCGACATATGTTGCCGAGGCAGGGTCGTCTCCAACCAGGACTACCGCCAGCCCCGGGGTGATGCTGGCCCGAGAGACGAGCTGCCCTACCGCCTCCCTCACCTCCCGGCGTATCTCTTCCGCTATTCTACGTCCGTCGATTATCTCGGCAACCATGCCTGACACACCCTATCTCAATATTCTCCTCACAGGACCCGCCGAACCGAACATCCAGGCCCATGCACCTGGCGTATCGGACGCCGGATGCAGATATATGCTATTCGCAACCAGGGTCTGCACCCAAAGGGCATTATCCCACAGGACGGCCCCCTTGGTGCCGGTGCTCAAGTCTTCCTGTTCAGGGGTCCTCTTGCGCCGTTTGGCTGTGCGATGGGCCTGACACCACCTATGCTGCCCGATTTAGGCCTCGAACACCGTTCCTGATATAATCCGACCTGATGAAATTCGAGAGGACCCAGTCGATTCCCCGGAGCAGCAGGTCAGTCCAGAGTACCGCGTCGTATCCGTTATCGTATAAAAGGAGCCAGCCGTGAAAATAGATTTCAGCGTCGGCATGGGCCGAAGCCTCAGGATGGATGAGATAGCAGGGCACGCCCAGGTGGCCGAGGAGTGTGGCTTCTCTCACATGACCTTTATCGACTCTCAAAACCTGTGCCGGGATGTCTACGCCATGATGACCATAGCCGCCCTCAGCACCCATCGAATACACATCGGCCACGGAGTCACCAATCCCTTCACCCGGCACCCGTCGGTGACGGCCAGCGCCACGGCCACCATCAACGAGCTTTCCGGGGGGAGGGCCTTCGTGGGGATCGGGGCCGGGTTCAGCTCCATGATGACCATGGGGATGAAGGCCCGGCCCATGTCCGAGTTCCGGGAGACGGTACAGTTCATCAAGA
>JACZVB010000035.1 GCA_022572865.1 Chloroflexota bacterium
AACAGGTCGGCGGAGCTGCTGGGGAGGTGAGTCAGTGTGGTCCCGTTCAGGGTGTAGGCAGTACATATCTTTATGGTAGATAGCTCGTCCAGCATGTCGAGCCGGGTCAGGGCGACCGAGGTATATCCGTTTATCAGAGAGCTGAACCGGCCGATGACCGCATCGAACCATCCGATTCTCCTGGGCCTTCCCGTGGTCGTACCGTATTCCCTGGCCTTTTCCCTGATGTGATCGCCGATCTCGTCATGCAGTTCAGAAGGAAAAGGCCCGCTTCCCACCCGGGTGGTGTAACACTTGAATACACCTATCACGGAATCGATCTTACACGGGCTTATGCCCGCCCCCAGGGCCGAGCCCGCGGCCACGGGTGCCGAGGAGGTGACGTAGGGATAGGTCCCCAGGTCCGTGTCCAGCAGGGCGCCCTGGGCCCCCTCCATGATGATCAGGGCATCCCTCTCGATGGCCGCCTGGATCGTCAGTTCGGTCTGGCGGACGAAGGGGGCCATCTGTTCGCCGTACCGGCTGTACTCCTCAAATACCTCATCCGTAGAGAAGGGCGAGGCGTCGTAGAGCTTGGTCAAGACAGCGTTTTTGTAGCTCAGGACGTATTCCAGCCTCTCCCTGAAGGCCACCGGGTCCAGCAGGTCGCCCACCCGGATACCCATTCGCCCTGTTTTGTCCATGTAAGCCGGGCCGATTCCCTTTTTGGTGGTGCCTATGGCCCTGGTCCCCCTGGCCGTCTCCTCCAGCTCATCCAGCAGCAGGTGGTATGGCATAATCAGGTGGGCGCGGTCGCTGATGCACAGCCTCTCGCCGGGATTCAGGTCTACTCCCCGCTCCTCCAGTGCCCGGATCTCCTCGAGCAGGGCTGGGGGGTGGATGACCATGCCGTTGCCCATGACGCAGATGACCTTGGGGTTGAAGACCCCGGCGGGAATCAGGTGGAGCTTGAAATCGCCCTGGGCGTTCATCACGGTATGGCCCGCGTTATTGCCGCCGCTGAACCTGACCACCATATCGGCCTTCTCAGCCAGCAGGTCTACGATCTTTCCCTTGCCCTCGTCGCCCCACTGGGCGCCGACGATTGCTACTACGGGCATGTGGGGGGTCCTTTCTCGCTCAAACCAGGGACGTAAGCCGTCGGGCAGTATATCAGACACGCCTTTTCAAGGCAAAGCCGGTCCACCCTCGCTCAATCCAGGGAAATAAGCTGTCGGGCAGCATATCTGACAGGCCTTTTCAAGGCAAGGCCAATCCATTTCTGAAAGGTTTCTACAGCGAAGGCGTCGAGGGGGTGCTGGCGACCAGCTCTTCCCGCTCCTGTGGCTGGAGATAGGCCGTGGCCTGGTCGACGATGTCGATCCCGACCCGCTCGCTCCAGGCCTGGATTAGCTGCTGAAAGACGGGGCCTGGGACCCCCTGCCCGATCTTGAGTCCGTTCAACGACACCACCGGCGCCATGCTCCAGGGAGTGGAGGTCAGGAACGCCTCTTCGGCCTTGTACACGTCGAAGGGGGTGTAGTCCCCCTCCCGGGTCTCGATGCCCATCTCCTGGGCCACCTCCAGCACGGTGTCCATGCTTATGCCACCCAGCACGTGGCGTCGGTTTGGCACGTGTATACGGCCCTGGGCCAGAAAGAAGAAGTTGGCCCCGCTGCTCTCCGCAACGTTGCCGTCGTAGTCCAGCATCAGGGGCAGGGCATCCGGGTCGATGGCCTGGGCCTCGAACTGGGCGACGAAGTGGTTCATCTTGTTGGATATCTTGGCCTTGGGGGAGAGGCTCTGCGGTGGGGTGCGCCGGGTGGCCGGCGTTATCATCTTTACGCCCTGGGCGTACCATCGGGCGTACATGCCGAAGGCCAGAGTCTCGGTGTAGACGACAACAGTAGGCTTAGAGGTGGCCTTGCGAGTCGGGTCCATTCGGCCCCTGCTTATGATGTGGGTGACGCCCACATCCTCCACCTCCGCGCCTCCATTCCCCAGGTTTCGGCCCACCAGCTCCAGGGTTGCCCGCTCAAGCTCTTCCATGCTCAGCCCCGGGTCTATGCGGGTGTAGTTAAGGGACCATCTGAGCCGTTCCAGGTGCTCCTTCAGCTTGAACACCTTGCCGCCGAAGGTCCTGGCCATCTCGTAGACCCCGTCCCCCCACCTGAAGCCCCTATCGAAGACCGATACGACGGCCTTGCTCTCGGGGACCAGGTCACCGTTTACGAACACCACAGGCTCCTCTTTGTGGACCATGACGCCTTCTTCCCCACCATTCTGGCTCCGCGCCCCGGGTGGACTATCCTGTAACCGCTACCGCCTCCACCTCCAGCATGTATTCCGGCTTGAAGAAACCGGCTATCACCGTCGTGCTGGTGTAGGAGCCGTCCTCCAGGTATCTGTCCCGGACCCTGCGAATGCCGGGGACTAGTGAGCGGTCCGTGAGGTAGGTCTTGATACGCACCACATCCTTCCAGGAGGACCCGGCTCCCTTGAGGATGTTGTCCAGGTTACGGTAGACCTGTCCTGCCTGGGCCTCGATGTCTCCCGCCCCGACGGTCTTGTCCTGAGGGTCTCGGCCCACCTGCCCCTGGACGTAGATGGTGTTGCCCGCCTTCACCGCGTGGGCCACCCCCGAGGACACGGACACCCCTGGCACGGTGAAGGACTGCCTGGGGGCCAGTGAGGCGATCAGCTCCGACTCTATCAGCCAGTCGGGGCCTAGCAGCCCGCACACCACCGAGGTCTGGGCCACCTGGCCCATCTTCATGTAACCGTACCTGACCGATCGCATCTCCTCCAGCACGTCGTCCCGGGTCACGTAGCCGTGGGCCCAGACCACGTTATCCCATGAGGCTCCGCTGGCCTTGAGGATGGCGTCGAAATTCTTAAATACCGCATCGGTCTGCGCCTTGATGTCTCCTTTGCCTATCACCTGGGTCTCGTAGGTCGCCGCGTTTCCAAGCCGGCCTGATTTAAAAAGCGGCTGCCCGCCTGCTATCGGCTGCTGACCGGTGATGTATATCGTGTCTCCTACCTTGACCGCGTAGGGTGAGCCTACAGGCACAAAGGTGTCGGGGACGTTGGTGATGCAGTGCTTGGGCGACCCGATGTGGGCGATGAGGTCTACCTCGATGAGCAGGTCGGGGTCCAGAAGGGGGGTCACTATGGTGGCCCCTGCCCTCTGATAGTAGGGAAGGTGCTGAAAATGGATCTCCCTGGCCTCCTGCCTGTCCTCGGGCCGGACCAGATACGCGTTGTATTTGGCCACGTCGTTCCAGGTCGCGCCCGCCGCCCTCAGGATCGATTCCAGATTACGGTAGACCTGGCGGGCCTGGGCGGCAAAATCCCCCTTGCCCACTAACTGGCCGTCCTTGTCCCGGGCCACGATGCCAGAGGTATAAAGGACGTTCCCCACCTTGACGGCGTGGGTGTAGCCTTTGGTCTCGTAAAGGTCCGGCGCAACGATATGCTCTCTGTCCATGTTCAACTCCTGTTTATATGGGTTCGCTATGGGAGTGGGCTCTGTTCGGGACGACCCCCGCCTTTCCAACTACTTGACCGCGGTGGCCTCTATCTCCACCAGCAGCTCCGGGAAGGCCAGGGCGGCCACCCCCAGCAGGGTCGCCGCGGGCCTACAGCCTGCTTTGCCCAGGCGGGGCAGAACTCTGGGGGCAGCTTCCGTAAAAGCGCTTATGTCGGTGACGTAGTAATTCAGCCGCACCACGTCCGATAACCCAAGCCCCGCCTGGCCCAGGACGGTTTCAAGATTGTCCAACGCCCGGTTGAGCTGGCCTGCCATATCGCCCACGTGCAGGACGTCTCCATCGTCATCTACGGAGGTCTGTCCGGCGCAGAGCAGAACATGCTGCACTCCGGTCAGATCATTGGCCTGGACGAATCCCAACTGGTCTTGCCAGGTCCAGGGGTTGATAATGCGACGCTCCATGAAATCCTCCCTCATTTAGCTATATCGCCAATCCGTGACCCCCACCGCTCCCCATCTTCCGGGACAGGGGTCTCCGTTACAGCGACCACCAACATACCCGTGGCCCCATCCCCTGTCAAACACCAATATCAACAGGCCGTTTAATAAGCTTTGGTGCTAGTCTGCTGGGCCTACGCTACAAGTCCCGAGTATCGGGGCAAGTCGGGACGGGGGTTGGGGGTGAGGAGGCCATACCTTCCCCCTCAGGGGGGAAGGTTTGAGCCTGTCCTGCCTGTCCCGAGCCTGTCGAAGTGTTCCGTCGGGGAGCGTAGCCGAAGGGATGGGGGTGTCCCCCAAGCCTAATTTATCCCCCTCTCACAGAGGCCGTTTGATAAGTTTCTCGAAAAGGGGAGTGCAGTCCCGGCTTGTCGGGATTGCCGGGGGTGTGGGGGACACCCCCACACCCCAATCTCCTCCCCCCTTCCTAGTTAGGAAGGGGGATAGGGGGATGGTAGAAAAGGTTATTAAACACTCTCTATATCAGCAAGATCCCTTTTACTATGAGCGCAATTGCTGCCACCATCATGACCGTAACCATGGCTCTGACCAGGACCCTTTCGGAGATGCGCCTGGTAAGCGCGCTCCCCAGCAGGACTGTCGGAATCGCGCCCGCGCTCAGAAACAGGACAGCGCTCCAATCGATCAACCCCGTGCCCAGATGTCCAACAGTCCCGACCAGCATCAAGACCACCGACACCCCAATGGTGGTGCCTACTGCCGCCGCCGCCCTCAGTCTGTATAGCAGGACAAGGGGTGGGATCATCAGGCTCCCCGCCCCCACTGAGGTAGCCCCCATTATCAGGCCGAATATGCCCCCCAGCGCCGAACCCGTCATCCACTCCCGCTGGCCGAAAGGTCGATCATCTAGCCCGGGGCGCGGGTCGTTTGACCGGGTTTTCCCGAGAAGCATGACCAGCCCAAGGATGATCAGGCCGCCGATGGCCATGTTGAGCCACAGGTCCAAATCTTCCCCATAGGCGTCGAAGAGCTGGGATAGCGCCAGGACCCCCAGGATCGACCCGGGGACCCCGCCCATGAGCAGTGCAACCCCGACCTTCAGGTGGACGGTCCCTTGTTTGCGATGCTGGATGAATCCTATCAGCTTGATGATGGCCGCAAAGGGAAAGGTGGTGGCGACGGCGGTCACAGTGGAGAATCCCAGCAGCAGCACCAGCCCGGGAATGGCCAGGCCCGCACCCCCGGTTCCCGTCAGGCCGACGGCGAATCCCAGAACGGCTCCCACAATTATCTCCAGCGCAATATCCAACGGCACGACCTTCCATGTTCCCAAAAACGGGCGATGATCGAATTGACGGGGCGCAGGCTCATTTTACATAGATTGCAGATTCCATCGCGGCTTTTGACGCCTTTAGTGGTTATGCATTGTGATCACACAAAATGATGTAAAATCGCTCAGTAGAAAACACCCGTAGCTAACGAGATTGAGTCATGGCTGATATGAAGAAATTCTTTAAAGTGTTTAAGGTAGCACTTGAGGAAAAACGGCGCGCGATGATTCTCGAACAGAAATCCCTACAAAGTAAAGGGAGAGGCGCCAATCAACTCTACAAGCAAAAACTGTGTCGTTACTGGGATTGTCAGATGACTGTGAAAACCAACCATGCTTATTGTTACGATCACTACCTGGACTTGCAGGAAGGCCTTATTGATGAGTGCCCCGGCTGTGGACAAGCTAAGGATGCACAATATCAGGTCTGTCTTGAATGCTATCACAACCCACAGGTCAAGCCGCCCAGCACTAAACCAACCCCGCCCCGCCCCTATCGACCCAGATATCAACCTGAACATTCTGGCGCTTGGGATAAAGGAGATTCTACTGCCGCTGAGTTTTTCGCTTACATCTTGAAGCTGGATGGGGGGAAATTTTACGCGGGTCAGACGCGGGAACTGCGAGAACGATTATCAGAGCATCGAGACGGGAGTGTCCTATCCACTGCGGGTCGGAATCCGCAACTGATGTGGTTCGTGGTTCTCTCGACGCGGGAAGCTGTAACGGCTGCCGAAGTTGAATTGAAAGAATTAATAGACGCCAACCCAAGAGAAATTCGACGCATGATCATTAAGTTTAAAGATCTCGTGAGAGAGCTGGATTATAGTTGATCCACAGAGACTAATATAAGTGAACTGGGACCAACAGTATCAGTTGAGAGACTCGTTTGGAGAGCATTACTCACAGTCATGCTCCGGGGGCCTGGGCCAGGATATCCAGCTGGTGGGCTATGTACAACAGCTCGCCGGCCTCGACCTGGGCGTGCCGTTTTTCGACCCATCTATCGAAGGCCTGCTGGTCCAGCCCCGCATCTCCGACCAGTGCCTGGTGGATCGTGTGGACTATGTAGTGGAGGAAGTACACCTCGTCTTCCGTGTAGCCTCCGGGCCCGGGGAAGACGACCCAGTCCGAAGCGCCCGCCTCCAGGACCCGGGCCCCTTGCCTCGCCAGGTGTGCGAAGAGGTGCCTTCCGGTCCGGCTGTCGCCCGACGGCCTGGCCTGTGAGGTTCGGCGGACCATGGTCTCGTGATACATCGCCTCGATTTGAGAGTCCAGGTCCCTGTCGATCTCGGGCTCCAGGATGGTTTGGCCGTCGAAGTTGAGGCACAGGTACAGGAGTCCGCCGGGCTTGAGGAGGGAGAGCATGCCTGGGAGCAGGGAGGGAACGTCGACCAGGTCGAGGAACGCCTGAGCGATCAACAGGTCCCAGAAGCGTATACCCCTCTCCCGGGCAACGAAATTGAGGGCGTCTACCGCCTCAAACTCGACCCGTATCGAACGGTTTTCCGACCGGAGAGTCAGAGTGTTACAGCCGGATCGAGTCGAGGCGTATCCGGCTCCTCCGGCCCAGTGGTCGATTCTCCGCCTGGCCTCATCCACATTGTCGGGGTCCAGGTCCAGGGCCCTGTAGTCGGCGTGGGTAAAGAGGCCTCGCTCCAGGACCCTCTCCACCATGGAGCCGGTCCCCGCCCCCAACTCCAGCACCCGTACCGGATTGTCTGGGACGCCCTGGGGCAATGACAGGGCCAGGCGGTCCCAGACCCTGGGGTTCAGGGCCTTGTCGTCTACGGCCTTCTTTGCGGCCAGGTATCTCTGGTAGCTGTAGGTTTCAGGCCTGGGCAATATCTTTTCCCACTATAAGCTAACCGGCCACGGCACAGAGGAATTTCCGTATGCTGGAGGTAGTATCGCGCCAGGTCGGGTGAGTGGCGAAGCTAATCATCGCTGCCTGGCCCATTCTGGCCAGCAGTTTTCGGTCCCTGCTCAACCGGGCAATTCTGGCGGCCAGGGCCTCGGCATCGCCGGGGGGGACCAGGAACCCGTTCCCTTCGTCCTCGATGATCTCACGGGCCGCCCCGGCGGTTGTGGCTATTGCCGGTAGGCCGAAGCCCATCCCTTCCAGGTAGGCGATGCCGAATCCCTCGTATGTAGATGGCACGGCTACCAGGTGGCTTTGACTGAGGCATTCCGCAAGGGCCCCTTCATCCAGGGTTCCCCGGAGGGCGACCTTCTCCTCCAGACCACAGCGAGAGATCTGACCGCGGATCGACTTCGCATAGAGGGCGTCGGCCGAGAGGCTTCCCACCACGTCCAGTTGCCATTCCTCCCTCCCTACTTCCAGTGCAGGAAGGAGGGAAAGGGCTCTTATCAGGGTGTGGAGCTCCTTGCGGGGGATCACGTTGCCGAGAAAGAGTATGCGCAGCGGCCCTGGGGCCAGGGCACGGGCCTCGACTTGGGCGGGCGTTACATCGATGGCAAACCTGTCGCCTCCGGGAGAGGCCACCACGGATTGGGTTGGCCTTTCCAACAGCTTTTCTACTGAGGCCCGTGTGGTCTCGCTGTTGAACACGAATCCGTCCACCGACCTCAGGTAGCGGGCCTCCACCCACCGGTAAAACAGATTGCGCCATCGAGGCTGCCTCTCGCTGGAGCGCAGGTGATGGACGATGGAGATAATGGGCCTAACCCCCAGCCGCCGGTTCAGCCAGAACAGGGAGGGGTGGTTGAGCTCGTCCTGCAACATGATATCGAGTCGAAGCCCCCGGACCCTGGAATACAGGCCCTGGGACAGATTGTCGGCCAGGCATCCGGGGTAGCTGCGCCACCTCATGGAGATCACCTCCACCTCGTCCCCACACTCCCGCAGGTGCTCGACGAGTTTACGGTCGTACAGGAAGCCTCCGGAGATGGTGTCCAGGGAGCCGTATATGATCAGGCCCACCCGCATCAAAGCTCCACGCGGTAGGAGGCCCAGGCTATCTGGTCCTCCCATATCCTAACGGTGATGGCCCTCAGCCCGGCGGTCTTTATCCCCTGGGAGATCGATTCACAGACGATGCGGGAGAAGTGCTCGATGCTGGGGTTGAGGCCCTTGAACTCGGGAAAATCGTTCAGGGTCTTGTCCTTGTACCGATCTGCCAGCTTCTCCAGGTTCGCCTCGATGTCTACGATGTCCACCAGGAACCCGTGCTGGTCCAGTTGCGGCCCCTCCAGGAGAAGCTCCACCTGATAGTGATGGGAGTTCAACTCGTTCTCCGGGCCCCAGTCCCCGCCCACCAGATAGTGCTGCGCGATGAAGTCCCGCTTGACGGAAACGGTGTACATCCCTTCACCTCCCGGGTTCTAGACTACGGGCCGTAGGTCAGCATTACCTGGATGGCCTGGCCCGGGTGCTTGTCCAGCAGCTTGTAGGCCCTGGCCGCGTCCTCCAGGGGGAAGCGATGGGTGATCAGGCGAGAGGGGCGCAGCAGCCGGACCATCGACCAGGCTGCGTCCAGGCGTCGGGACTTGGTCCACCGCCCCGACCACTCGGGCCCTATGGTGCTGACCTGGCTGCTGATGAGCTGCACCCGGCTGCGATGGAACTTTCCACCCAGATCAAGTCTGGACTCCTTTGTCCCGTACCACGAGCCGATTACGACGCGTCCGTTGAACCCCGTCACTGATATTGCGGTGTCCAGGGCCTCGGGGTTGCCCGAAAGCTCGTAGGAGAGGTCGGCCCCG
>JACZVB010000394.1 GCA_022572865.1 Chloroflexota bacterium
GGCATCGCCGCGTCCAGAAATATCAGATCAAGGGGTCGAGACCGGGCCTTTTCCAGGGCCTCCTGGCCGTCGCTGGCGGTGATGACGTCATATCCAGCCAGGGTTAGGCAGGCCGCGACCCGGCGACGGGCCAAGGGTGAATCCTCGGCAACCAGAATCTCTCCTTTGCTGTGTCTTTCACCTAGCATTGCGCCCTACCATCCCGGAGCCTATTATACGGAGGCGCAGGCCCGGCTGCATACGTTTAATCGAACAACTCAGCAGAGAAGCTTTACACCAGAGGCGTGACCCTATGCAAGTAAGACCGACCCTGGAGGACGTATACACCGCCCGCAGGATAATAGGCGAGTACATAAACAAGACTCCCTTGCACCACTATCCGGGGCTCAGCCGGGCCCTGGGAGCGGAGGTGTACCTTAAACACGAGAATCACCACGCCACTGGGGCCTTCAAGATAAGGGGAGGCCTCAATCTGATCTCCCAGCTTCAAGAAGACGAGAAGGCCCGAGGTGTAATATCGGCCTCCACGGGTAACCACGGCCAGTCGATAGCCTATGCCAGCAGGATCTTCGGGGTGAGATCGGTGATCGTCGTGCCAGAGGGCGCCAACCCGGGCAAGGTGGAGTCAATGCGTAACCTGGGAGCCGAGGTGATATTTCACGGGGCCGACTTCGACGAGGCCCGGGAGCAGGTGGAAAAGCTTACCGCCGAATTCGGATATCGATACATTCACAGTGCCAACGAGCCTCATCTGATCTCGGGCGTAGGGACCTACACCCTGGAAATCCTGGAGGACCTGCCCGACGTAGATGTGATAATCGCGCCGGTGGGAGGGGGCAGCGGAGTCTCGGGAACGGCCATCGTCGCCAAAGCCATCAATCCCGACATCCAGGTCATTGGCGTGGGAGCAGAGAAGGCCCCAGCCGCATACCTTTCCTGGAAGAGCGGTTCCTACATCGAAGCTAGCATGGAGACTTTTGCCGAGGGGCTGGCCACCCGGGTCCCCTTCGAGCTGACCCAGGAGATCATGCAAGACCTCCTGGACGACTTTATCCTGGTCAGCGAGGAGGAGATAAAGGCGGCCATTTTGCTGCTTCTGGAGAAGGCCCATACCCTGACCGAGGGCGCTGGGGCCGTATCCCTGGCGGGGGCCCTGAAAATCAGGGCCCGGCTTGCAGGCAAGAAGGTGGCCCTGGTGGTAAGCGGTGGCAACCTGTCTATAGACCAGCTAAGGGAGATTGTAGCAACCGCATCTTCATCCTGCTAGCAGTGTCGGAAGTGCCTCATCCGCCGGAACCAATACCGCTCTCGGGCCCCTGATCGTAATGAGCTCTGACGAAAAACATCATTGCCTCCTCGTCATACGAGAGCAGAGGCAGATAATATTCCCAGGCGCTCAGGACGATCGGGGCGGGGAGGTTGACCCTTGGCGCTAGCACGAAACCCGTGACACCCGCCCGCTGGCCCTGGACGAACTCCTTAAGCTGCTCCACTATTTCAGGTGCCGTGCTGATGCTGTAGTGGATGACTATGCCACCGTGCTCCAGGTTGTGTACCAGTATCTCGTCGGCGATGGGCTGAGAATAGATGCCCCAGTCTATGGGAGCAACCCCCGCTTGTGACCAGTGAGGTCCCGAAACTGGGGGATTGCTGGTGTAGGTCGTGACCCGGGTCCCGACGGGCACATGGGTCTGGCCATCAACGGAGCTGGCAGGGAAATGCAGCTCGCTCGGGATGAGAAGGCGGGGGACGGCAATAGGGGCCGGTATGGCATCCTCCCCTAATAGTCCCCTGAACAGATCGCCGGACAGCAGGTCAGGGCCAAGCTCCCCCAGGCCTTCCAGGGCAGCCGTAAGCTCATCGATAGTAGCGTCGTAGCTTATGGTGGCCGATGAGCCGGAGGACGATATCTCTATCTCGTCCAACAGACTGGCCAGTTCCGGGTCGTCGGAGAAGGCCCCAAAGACAGTCACCAGGCCTTCGAAGGCTTCGACAACTCCCGCCGCTCCCTCTTCATCTGGATAACCAAGGGACACCGAAAAGCTCAGGTCCTCTCCCTCTTTGTCGAATGTAAGCCCTATGGTCTGAATCTCCGTGAAGAGATCGAGGTTGAAGCCGGGGAAAGGAGCCCCATCGAGAAGCCCTTCCTCTGATAGTGTCCCAGCCGGGATGGTTATCGACATCCGCACCAAAGGCTCCCCCAGGTCCTCGAAGGCATCCAGTAAAGACCCGACCAGAGCTTCCGCCTCCCCCTCCAT
>JACZVB010000395.1 GCA_022572865.1 Chloroflexota bacterium
GTTTCCCTCGCCACCCCTCGAAAAAGAGGTCCATCATGTGAACGTCGGTGCGGCCCAGGTACTCCAGGACCCAGGTGAGCATGGCCCCGTTCTGTCCATCGTAAGAGTCGTAGATCACCGGGACCACATCATCGCCCAGGCCCGCCTTCCCGATCCAGGAGGCGAGAGCAGCGGGCGATATCAGCCGGGCCTCGGAGTCGAAGGCCTTGTAGAGAGGGAGATTGACCGCCCCCTTGAGGTGGCCCAGCATATACTTCATGGGTCGCCGTGGGTCAAGAAGCAGGAAGCCGGGGGTCTCGATATGCTCTTGGGCCCAGGAAGCGCTTACCAGGGTGGCCATAGGTCTTTGACCCCGATTCGGGGGGCTTTGTGGTCAAACCATCTCAAATTCAGGGGTTATCTCGGTTATTCTGGCGACGGTCTGGGTAACGGGAGAGCCATCTATGGCCAGCTTCCATATCTCCCGAAGGGTGGCCTCATCCGCATCTGCGCTGACGAATACCTTGGCCTTGATGCCGCCGTAGCCGGGGTTGCCTTCGTCATCGAGGCCGGCCCATTTTAGGATGTTCTCGAAATGCCCCTCCAGGGCTATCTCCAGGTCATTGATCTTGATCCCTCGCCTGGTGGCGTTGAGGACGAAGCCCACCATCATGCAGCCCCCAAGTGCGGAGAGGATGTGCTCGTGGGCGCTGGCGGCAGTATCGGTGGCGTCCAGGCCCTCGGGCTCGTCCAGGTCTATGATATGGGTCCTGGTGTAGGCCCTAGCCTTGAACCCGCCCTGCCACTTGACCCGGGACCGCCACGGTCCGCTTATCTCCTTGAGCACCTCGGGCTTCTCCAACGATTTGAGGATCGCCTCCAGCTTCTCGGGGTGCAGACCATTCAGCTCTTTGGGTTGCTCCTCGGCCATCTCTTCCTCCTCCTGTTTCTGCTACTACCGGTATTCTTTCCTCAGGATCTCAGCAGCCTGGGCCACGGACTTCAGCTTCAGATACGCCGTCTCCGGCGTATTCATAGGCCTTTCCGCAAAGGTGCCGAATCCGCAGTCGGGATTGAGGTACACCTGCTCAGGCTCGAAGTAGTTCAGGGCCTCCTTGACCCGTTTGACGATCTCCTCCGGGGCCTCCACCTGCTCTGTGCGGGGATTGACCACCCCGAGGCCTATCTCCTTCTCGTTCTTGTACTCCTTGAAGACCTCCATCTCACCGGCCCTGGGGGTGGCGAACTCCAGGACCAGCTGGTCCACCTCCATCTCCATCAGGTATGGGAGGATGGGGCCGTAGTTCCCCTTGAGCAGGACATCTTCCTTGCGGCTCCAGTTGCCCCGGCAGACGTGAACGCCGAACTTGACCCCATCGATGCCGTGTATCGTCTGGTTCATCAGATCGACGGCCATCTCCAGCTCCTCCGTGGGGTCCCTGCGAGTGCCCAGGGCGGCGCACATGAAGGTCTCGGTGGCTTCATCGCCGTAGACCACCTGAGTGAGGGTGGGCTCATCGAACTGTATGAAGTCGACGCCCCTCTTCTTGAGGGTCAGGACCTCCTGCCTTAGCACCTTGACCACATCTTTGGCCAGGTCGTCCACGGAGGGGTAGGCAGAGGCGGACAGCCCCTCGAACCAGCTGGACTTGGTGAGAAGATAGGGCCCGGGAAGGGGGACCTTGGTCTGCCTGGTGGTATGCTCCAACAGAAAATCGGCCTCGTCCAGGGCCAGGGGCCCCCGAGGGGCGATCTTCTCGATGGCGATGGGGCTCTTGATGGCAAAGGCGGGCACGTCCAGCGCCCTGAGCACCTCCTCGAAACTGGCCCGGTCCTTTACATAGTCCAGCAGGTCCGAGAGCTTCATCAGTGTCATGCCGGAGATCTTATCGACGACGAATGAGTAGAAGTTGTCCCTCCGCTGCTCGCCGTCCGTAACGATGTCCACCCCGGCGTCTTCCTGGTACTTGATGGCGGCCAGGACGGCTTCGTCTGCCATCTTGGCGAACTCTTCCTGGGAGAGCTCCCCGGCCTGTCGCTTGCGCAGGGCCTGGACCAGCCAGGGAGGCCTAGACCAGCTGCCGACGACGCTTACAGGGAACAGTTTAGTATCCTTCATAGGAGGCTTAGGCCTTTCTTAATTTGATATGAGTAACCTTCAACCTCGGGCCCACAGTTGTCATCCCGCCGGGAGTAGACTACTTCCCCCGGCACAGCTAGTTGGAGCGCCACGCCGTCCGGGCCTGCCTGCTAATGAGGCAACTCTCGAGATCGACG
>JACZVB010000036.1 GCA_022572865.1 Chloroflexota bacterium
GCTGGAGGAGGCCGCGATCACGGCGAAGGTGAGCGACGTGATCGCCTTCCGCCACTCGCACCCTTCGGTCCGCCGGAGGAAATCGGCGTGAATAGCCTTGCTCGAGGCGATGACGCTCCTGCTCCAGGGGCTTACCGGCCCTCCATTGCCCTGGGTTATCACGCCACCGGCCTCCTGGACCAGCAGAATGCCGCTGACAAGGTCCCAGGGTGCGAGGAAATGGTGGAAATAGAGATCGACCCGGCTTGTGGCGGCATACGCCAGGCCCAGGGCTGCCGACCCCATTATCCTGGTCGACTGCATCCCGGGCCACAGGAAAATCAGCATTTCGCACGCCTTCCGGGCCAACTCCTCGCTGTATCCCATGTCCAGGGCCAGTACCGAGGCCTGAACTGAGCCCTGTTTGGATACGGAGATGGGAGACCCGTTCATAAAGGCCCCCTGGCCCTTGATGGCGTGGAACAGCTCCTCTCGCAACGGGTCGTAGGTCAGCCCCAGCACTACTTCTTTACCCCGTACCAGGCCGAGATTCACCGAGAAAAATGGGTTGCCCGAGGCGAAGTTACGGGTGCCGTCCAGGGGGTCCAGTATCCAGGTGTATTCCCCTTTACCCGGGATGGCTTCTCGCTCTTCCGAGAGAATGCCGAAGTCCGGGTACTCCTGGAGAAGGAACTGTATGACGCTGGCCTCTACTTCGAGGTCCAGATTGGTGACCACGTTTCCCCGGCCCTTGAAGGAGATCTGCTTCTCTTGCGCGTAGCCCTTCACTAGAAGCCGGCCGGCCTCCATGA
This sequence comes from Chloroflexota bacterium, assembly GCA_022572865.1. The sequence goes on from JACZVB010000036.1 coordinate 792, forward strand.
CGGCTTCGTGGGCGACGTCGTAGGCCGACTTTCCCCGTGCAGAAGAGGGTATGTCCAACACTAGGCCTTTGCCTTGAGCCCCATCTTCTCCTCCACCTCCAACAGGGTCTCCCGGGCTATGACGCTGGCCCTTTGGGCCCCATCTGCCAGCACTTCCTTGATATACCCAGGCCTTTCGGCCAGGCCTTGTCTCCGCTCTCGGAACGGCTCCAGCTCCAGGTTGATGCCATCGGCCAGGATCCCCTTGCACTCGACACACCCCCTCAGGGCATTTCGACACTTGTAGGAGATATCTTCCAGCTTATCGGGGTTGAACTGCTGGTGCAGGCTGTAGACGTTGCAGACCTCGGGCCGGCCCGGATCGGTCTTGCGTTGCCTCTGGGGATCGGTCATGGCGGTCATCACCCGCTTGCGGGTCTCCTCCGGGGTGGCCGCCAGCTCAATGTGGTTGTTCAGGCTCTTGCTCATCTTCTGGGTGCCGTCCAGGCCCACTATCAGCGGGGCCTGGGTCAGCTTTGGCTGGGGCTCGGGGAAGGTGGGGGTGAAGAGGTGGTTGAACCGCCTTACTATCTCTCGGGCCAGTTCCAGGTGGGCCAATTGGTCCTCGCCCACGGGCACCGTGTCGGCCTTGTAGATGACTATGTCAGCGGTCATGAGCACCGGATAGCCTACCAGGCCGTAGTTTATGTTTTCGGGCTGCTGTCTCGCCTTCTCTTTGAAGGAGGGGACCCGGGTCAACCAGCTGTAGGGCGTCACCATGCTGAGGAGGGTGTGGAGGACCATGACCTCGGGGACGTGGGACTGGACGAAGAGGATGCTCCGCTGGGGGTCCAGGCCCGCGGCCAGCCAGTCCAGCATCATCTCCTGGATGTTTTCCTGGAGTTTGTCTGTGTTCTCCAGGGTGGTGAGGGCGTGGATATCGACGGCACAGTAGATGCAGTCGTACTCGTCCTGGAGGGCGACGTAGTTCTTGATGGCCCCCAGGTAGTTGCCGATGTGCTGTCGACCCGTGGGCCGGGCGCCGGAGAAGACTCTACCTTTTTTCTCGTTGCTCATGGCTGTATATGGCTTTTGACTCTGGCTCTGATGTCATTACCACCAAGAATAAAAAGCGTTATTACCGTTCGTGGTGAGCCCTTCGACTGGCTCAGGACAGGCTTGTCGGACCATGAACGGCATTAGCCCGCTCGTCCTTCGACAAGTCCCGAGTATCGGGACAAGCTCAGGATGAGCGGGCTATTTACACAGTGGGACATCTTTGAAGCAAAAGCCTTTTGGAGTCGATGAATTTGAAGTTTAGCATAAGTGTGGTAGATTTCACAGCCAGACCACTCGATTACAAGCCTGGAGAGGAGACGGGGAATGACGGTCCGAGGTTTCGAGGGAAAGCACCCTAAAATAGCCCCTTCGGCCTATATCGACGAGGCCGCAGTGGTGATAGGAAACGTGGAGATAGGGGAGGAGGCCAGCGTGTGGCCCGGGGCGGTGATCCGGGGCGACCACGGCCTCACCAGGATAGGCGCAAGGACCAGCATACAGGACAACTCCGTCATTCACGCGGGAGACCTGGACATCGGCGAGGACGTCACCATAGGGCACGGGGCCATCATCGAGGCCAGGAGGATCGGGAACAACGTCCTGGTGGGGATCAACGCCACTATCCTGGACGGCGCAGAGATAGGGGAGTTCTGCCTGATAGCCGCGGGCGCGGTGGTGAAAGAGGGGGCCCGGGTCCCGCCCTACTCCTTCGTGGCGGGGGTGCCGGCCCAGGTCAGGCCGTTACAGGAGAAATGGCGGGAGTGGCTGAAGACCACCAGCCAACTGTACGTGGATATAGCCAAAAAATACAAAGCAGAGCAGGGTGCTCGTTGAATAGTGCGGCCTTGGACTGTCCTCTTTCCCCTACATCCGCTCTAGTCGGATAAAACCCCAGTTGCTCCACCTCACCCTCCACTCCGAATCCTGTGGGTCTCTGCAATCAGTAGTTTACCCACATAGTGCCCCATATCGTCATGAGCCGAAAGATAGGCTATCAACCTCTCCATAACCTGTGGAAGGATTTCGGGGTGGTTCCTGACCTGAAGCGCCACAATGCCTTCATACCTCCCTGGAGGATAGGTGATGATGTCGGCGAAGTCGCCATTCAAGGAAAGCAGAATAGAATCAAGTTCCTGGGCCTTCGAGATAACGAGATGGTCAGGGGAATCTGGTGGAATGTGGCCCTCAGCCGGAGGACCTCATGGCCTGCGTCTCGAAGCATCTGAACTACTGATCCGGGAATGCAGTGGTCTGCAAAGAACCTCAGGCTCACGCAGTTACAACCTCGAACTCTGCGAGCTCGCGGGCGTAGTCTAGGCAAGCGGCGACCTGCTCCTCGGTCAGTTCTGGAAACTCTCCCCTGATTTCCTGGATGGTGTCACCCGCCGCCAGATAGCCGAGCACAAGGCAAGCCGGGATCCTGGTTCCCTTGATCCGTGGCTTTCCCCGAAGCACGTCAGGGCTGCTTACTATATAGTCCCTCCAGTTCGCCTGCATGATGTCCCCTTTTGCCCTTTATGATAGCACGCTAAGCGGTATGCGTCGCCTGCCGCTCTGCATACTTGCTGCTGCAGGGGCATTACATCCGCTCTGGGGCGGCCATGCCCATCAGGGCCAGGCACTTGGCCAGGACGGTAGGGGCCGCCGGCAAAACGTGAAGGCGGTCGAGGTGCCCATAGGCTGTTATTACCGGACACAGAGCAGGGTCCGTCCGGTGCAGGACGCTCTGAATAGATGCGGGACCTGCTAACGATCCGCTGGTACCACGTGCAGGGCCTCTATCAGACGTAAGGCCAGAGCATCGGGCCGACGAGCCTGTTTACTGGGATTTCGCTGCAAGGCCGTTAATCTCTCGGAGGTCCTCTATCATGAGGCGTTCATCGCCCTTCCAGATGCCTTCGTTGCCGAGATTGATGTCTGCCAGGGCCCGGCGGCCCTTTACCCGGCGAATAAAGTTAACGATGGTGTCTGCAACGAACTTGGGTTGGTCGGTTCCGGCGAAATGGCCAGCACGGGGCACTGACGTCAACTGGACATCGTCGGTGCCGAGAACATTTGCGAATCGCTGAGTTTGAGCTGCAGGCATCATATTGTCATACTCTCCCCACATAATAAGCGTAGGGACGGTAATGTTTTCGTATTTGACACCTTCCGGGTTCTTCTCAGGGTGATAGGGCAGAAGCAGCGCCGGGCTGAGGATCGCAGCACGATCGGCAAGCACACGGATGTTGTGCATCTTCAATCTAAGGGTGGTAGATGTCGCAACATCAGTAACTCCATCTCCCGTACCGTTCCGTTCGTAATCAACGTCAACATATGGGAATGTGATCAGTTTCAGCTTGTATTGATTGTACACAGCAGGGTTGTGCACCATGGTCTTGAAGATCTGCACGAGAGTCTGATCAAACGCACCGAAGGCGGCGGCAAGCATTGCGTCGCCTTCCGGCGTGTTCGGGATCATGGAAGCACGGCCAATAGCCTGGATCTCGTTTACCGGGTATCCATCGAAAGCGATGGGATCCAGTTGAACGAAAGCATCCAAACGATCGTTGTGTCTGGCCGCGTAATGGGAGTTAATACCACTTCCCCAATCATCGGCGATAAAGATGAACTTGCGGCCAGGGTACTCATGTTGCATGAGTTTTTCGATGTAGTCCACATCGTGTTTCCAGTACCACAGGTCGTTGTCGCGCTTGTCGGTTTTCTTGCCGTACTGACGAGGTTTGGTGCTCTCACCCATGCCCAGCATATCGATGGCGATGGTTTCACAGAACCTGCCGAGGTGTCTCTGGATGTCCTCCCATTGCGCTCGATTGGTAGGGACGCCATGCAAGAGCAGCACAAGTGGGCCTTTGGCCCCCATTTTTGTGTATGCAATCTCAAATTGGTCAGTCCATTCGAATTCCGAGCTATGGGGGCCATTAACTTGAACCAGGCCCTCGGCAGGAGCTGTGAATTTAAACGTGCCATAGGTGGGCTCACCGGCCTCGCGGTAGATCGACAGGTCCACGTCATTTCCGGCGGCACGCACAGGAGCGTGGCTGAGCGCTGTATACAAGTTTTTGCTTGACATTGGTTCCTCTCCCCCCTACTAAATCCCTCATGATATCCTGCCCCAATGCCAGCCTACATACTCATGTTCCGGTCCTCTTCTTAGCTTGGGGCCTTGCTGTAGTTTAGATGAAGCCGAACCCTCAAACGGTTCCTTCTCAAAGAACTGTTATATCGGCCAGACTAACGAGGTTCTGACTTTTCACTTGCGATACGTCTTCCTTGCCAGATTGTGACTTACTTTGACCTGAACTCCCTTGGATACGTCTCCGGGTTCATCGGGGTTGAGGCGGGTGTGGTGTCTCTATATGAATGGTCCTTTTAATCGCTGTTTTCCTTAATGACGCTTCGGGCAAGTAAACCGTCTTCGTTTTATACTGGGTTAGGGTTAAACCGTCACCATGGGAAAATGCATGGGAGGTGCGAAATGACAGTGGACGGATCTTCAGCAGGAGCTACTCAGGTGGTGAAAAGTCCTATCTTGCCTCCTTTTACTGAGGAGATGGCACGCGCAAAAGTTAAAGCAGCCGAGAATGCGTGGAATACTCGTGACCCGGAGGTCGTAGCCAGGGCGTATTCAGAGGACTCTCAATGGCGCAATCGAGACGAGTTCTTCACTGGACGAGAGGCCATCAAAGCATTCCTGAAGCGAAAATGGGAAAAAGAGTTAGACTACCGCCTGATGAAAGAACTGTGGGCTTATACCGGCAACCGCATTTCAGTTCGCTTCGAATATGAGTGGCGCAATGCCTATACCGGGCAATGGTACCGCACCCACGGCAACGAGCATTGGGAATTCGATGACGATGGGCTGATGCGCCGGCGGGACATGAGTGCGAACGATATCCCCATCAATGAGTCCGAGCGGAGATACTAGGGGACAGATACGGTATATTTGGAACTTGCCGCCGTGAATAAAGAGCCGTCGTCGATGACCAGCGCGAATCGTTGATTCTCTCCGCGATGGTGTAAGGGCATTACATCCGCTCCGGGGTGGCCATGCCCATCAGGTCCAGGCACTTGGCCAGGACGGTCTGGGCCGCCTTCACCAGCTTCAGCCGGGCCTTGGTCAGCCCCTGGTCCTCGGTGACGACGCGGCACTTCTCGTAGAAGCTGTGGAAGTGGGTGGCCAGGTCCTGGGCGTAGTAGGGCAGGTGCTGGGGCTCCAGCGTTTCGACGATCAGCTCCATCGTCTCGGGTAGCTTGAGCATCTCCCGCACCAGGGTCAGCTCCGACTCATGGCCCAACAGCGACACGTCGCCGCCTTCGTAGTCGATGCCCCTCTCTTCGGCCAGCCGGAGGATGCTGCATATCCTGGCGTGGGCGTACTGGACGTAGTAGGCGGGGTTGTCGGCTGACTGCTTCTTCGCAAGCTCCAGGTCGAAGTCCATCTGGCTGTCGGCTGACCGGGCCAGGAAGAAGAAGCGGCACGGGTCGGCCCCCACCTCCTCCACCACTTCCCGCAGGGTGATGATGTCCCCGCTGCGCTTGGATAGCTTGACCACCTCCTGGCCCCGCTTGAGGGTCACCATCTGGGCGACGAGGATATGCAGCCGGTCCGGGTCGATGCCCAGGGCCCCCACCGCCGTCTTCATCCGGGAGATGTGCCCCTGATGGTCCGCCCCCCAGATGTTGATGACCCTATCGAACCCCCGGAGCAGGAACTTGTTGTAGTGGTAGGCGATGTCCGAGGCGAAGTAGGTGGGACGCCCGCTGCTTCTGATTAGGACGTTGTCCTTGTCCTCACCCAGGGCGGTGGAGACGAACCAGGTTGCGCCCTCTTTCTCCTGAGTGTACCCCCCCGAGCCCAGGGCCTTCATGGCCTCGTCGTACTGTCCTGAGTCGAAGAGGCTCTGCTCGCTGAACCACACGTCCTGCACCACCCCGATGGACTCCAGGTCACGCCGGATGGAGGCCAGCATCTTTTCGAGCCCTATGGCCCCCAGCCCCTTGACGGCCTCCTCGGGCTCCATCTCCTTGAACCTGTCCTCTTCCTCGGAGATGATCTCCCGGGCCAGGTCTATCATGTACTGGCCCATATAGCCCTCGGCGGGCATCTCCGCCTCTACGCCCAACTCCTGGAGGTATCGAGCGTGGAGAGAGCGGTAGAAGCTGTCCATCTGGGTGCCGGCGTCGTTGATGTAGTACTCCTCCTCGACGGCGTAGCCCGCGGCCTTGAGGATCCGGGCCAGGGCGCTTCCCAGCACCGCCCCCCGGCCGTGGCCCACGTGGAGGGGGCCGGTGGGGTTCACGCTGACGTACTCCACCTGGACCCTCTCCCCGGCTCCCACGGTAAGGTTTCCGTATGGCTGGCCTTCCTGGAGGATCGCGTCCACCTGTTTCTTGATCCACTCTTCTTTGAGGGAGAAGTTGATGAACCCCGGGGGCACGAGGGTGATGGCGTCGATCTCCTCGGAGGGCTTGAGGAGGTCAACCAGGCACTGGGCGATGGCCAGGGGGTTCATCCTGGCGGCCCGGGCCAGCTTGAGAGGGGCTGTGACGGCGTAGTCGCCGTGCTCCGGGTTCTGGGGCCGCTCGACGATGGTCTCGGGGAGGGTGACCTGGGGCAAAAGGCCCCGGTCCTGGGCCTCCTGGAAGGCCAGCCGTACCATCTCCTCTATCTTGTCCTTTATAGCCATTTGCTAGCGCACATCGTTAAAACAGATATAGGTAAGTATCCCCACCGTTCAGCTTGTATTTATATCAGAACGAAGCGTTCAATTCAGTGAGCAGGTCCCAGAGTTTAATGCAAGATACACCGAATTCTCGTCCAACGTCTGGAATCTTCGGTTTTCTCGAATTTGGTTCTGACTTCTCAAATGTAACGACTCTGCCTCCTAGTACTTTAGCATGAGCGATCAGCCAGGGATCAGCCCCGCTTAAAAATCTTGTAATGTGTTGTCGGGCAAATCTTGTATTGTTGTTGACGCTATCGGCTATTTGGCGAGTCATTTCCTGAACTGCCCGGTCAGTGGTTTGAAACAAGGTATTCTGTCGTTGCGCCCACTCCTTTAATTCATCTTCACCATGGTCAAGCAGTTCCCTTAGAACACGCTCAGAGCTTGCGATAACACCTTCATCAGCCTTTTGTTCCAGAAACTCCCAGAAGCCGGGTACCATAGCAAAGCGATATGCCTCGTTGCTTGACCGAATCAAACTGTCGCTATCAAGCCAATCAGGCACCTGAGACGCTGCTTTCTAAAACAAAAGATTCAATTTTACGAAGGGTTGCGAGCTTCGCAATGTTTAACAAGGAAGCAGCCTCTTTCGCAGGCACTCGCCCCTCAGCGGTTGCAGTGATTAGCGTGGTCAAGAATAGCCCACTGTTACGGGCAATGACATTGGTGTAGAAGTTCCCCCCGCCACTTTCATCCCCTGTGCTCCTTCGTACCCGCAATAACTCTGCCAGCTTTGTTTGGTATGCCTCTTCTTCGATTTTCTCGTATTCCCATGCGCGGCGGAGAATAACCAGAGCACTCACCCGGTACCTGCGAACTAAGATATTCACATTGATATCTATAGTATTGGAATCATTCCATCTGGTAATGAAGTCATTGACGGGAACGAGGACTTCGGCGGCAACACTGTCACAGAGGCGGTCAATCTGGTTTTCTTGTTGGCTGGGACGTTTCGAGTAGTTAAGGTTCGAAATCCCACTCTGCCCAATCCAAAGGTGCGCTAATTCGTGGGCGAGTGTAAATATCTGAGCTACCTTGGCATCTTTAGAGTTAATAAACACAAGCGGAGCTAAGTTGTCACTGATTGCGAATCCCCTGAACTCATCGACGTCTAGCGGCCTATGAGTATTACTCCCAACAATTCCGCTTCGTAATACCAACACCCCGATGCTTTCTGCCTTTCGCACGAACTCCGTCAAAAACTGACCCCAACTTGTAACTCTATTGCGTAAGTCATCATCAATGCTTAGTACGTTTTTAATATCTGTGGCGATTGTGGTCGTCTCAGCACTAATCGGGAACCGACCAACGAAGTGAAGAGGAGGAGCCTCTTCACTCTCAAGGTGCTCGCGATACCATTCCTGCTTCCTGAGAGCGTCATACAAAACTTCTAGAAAAGCTGGACTTGG
>JACZVB010000396.1 GCA_022572865.1 Chloroflexota bacterium
AAGCACGCATCACAAGCGAGGGCATCGCCGTCGATTACATCGACCCCATGGGCATCTCAGTGGAGAGGGACTTCAAGACTGCCTGCCTGACACACCTGCAAGCCGGAAAACAGCCAGTTGTGTGCATAGGGGATGGCATCTCAGACATACCTCCAGCCCTGGGAGCCGACCATGTGATAGCCAGGAGCGATTTGCTCGACCACTTCCAACGCCACCGCCTTCCCCACTTCACCTTCGAGACCTTCTACGATGTCCAGCACCACCTCCAAAGCCTGCTCCATTCCTGACGCAGGCGTTAACCATGGTTTTTATCAGACATATCCTGGGATAACCATAGCAATCGTCGGAATAAGGCAGCATATATTTTCGAGAGGGGTCATTTTTCATGAAGGCAGTGCCGTGGAGTGAGGTGCCGGAAGACCGGCTCATTGAGGGCATCAGGCGGCGTATAGTCACCGGAGAGCGGGTGATGCTGGGTCGCATCTTCTTCCCCAAGGGCTCCAAGGTGCCGTCCCATAGCCACGAGAGCGAGCAGATTACCAATGTCATCAGCGGCGCTCTTCTATTCGTGATCGCGGGAGAGGAGGTGGTGGTGCGGTCGGGGGAAACCCTCAACATACCCTCCAATGTGGAGCACAGCGCCGAGGCCCTGGAGGAGACCGACGAGATAGACACCTTCAGCCCAATCCGCTCCGATTGGCTGGACGGCTCAGACGCCTATCTACGGGAGGACTCCAATACAGGGTAATCCAGGGCAGCGCTGCTAAAACAAGAGCCCAAAGAGATCTCTCTGAAGAGTCTTGTTTGCTTCCCTGCGTAAATGAGCGCACCTGATATCCCGCCGTAGAGTACTACGTGAGTCGTGGCCAATTGTCGACTGCCCTGGTTCCGATGGGCACTCCATATTAGCTGGCCCCTCATTGACTCAGGCCGTTGACGGGATATACTATGGAACCGAATGAAGGGAAGCCTGTGAAGAGGTAAGGGATATGCCCAGAATTGGACCCACAGAACTCATAATCATCCTCGTCATCATAATCATCATCTTCGGTGTTGGACGCCTGGGAGAGATAGGCGGCGCTTTGGGCAAGGGCATTCGGGAGTTCCGCAGGGGCCAGTCCGGCGATATAGGTGGAGACGAGACAGAGAGGGACGAGACTGTGGCCAGCCCCAAGCCAACTAGAAGGAAGCGCAAGGAAAAGGTCTAGGCTCCCGCCACTATAGCTGAGATAAAAGCCGAGGCCTCGTTAACAGACGGGGCCTCGGCTTTTATTATCCTTCTAGTTTCGAGGTGATTCAGAGGGCGCTGCCTCCACCAGTGCCTTCTTCTGTCCCAGACGGGCCAACCTGGCCAGCCATATGCCCAGCTCGTACAGAAGGATTATGGGCACCGCTACCAGGCTCTGATTGACGGGGTCGAAGGTGGGGGTGATAATGGCCCCCAGAACGAAGGCCACAACAACCCAGTGACGCCGCCACTTACTGAACCCCTGGGGGGAGACGACCCTCAGCTTGGCCAGGAGGAACATCACCGCAGGTGTCTCGAAGACCACGCCCATCCAAAAGAGGAGCATCAGCACCAGGTTAATGTAGTTGCCTATGCGAATCGTAGGCTCGGCAATATCTCCGCCGAAGTTGATGAGGAAGTTTATGGCCGGCGGAATTAGAACGTAGTAGCCGAAGGCGGCCCCAGCAGCGAAGGAGAGTAAGACTCCCGGAAGGAAGCCGTACAGGTATCTCTTCTCCCGGGGTGTCAGCCCAGGCGCCACGAACAGGACCATCTGGTAAAGGATTATGGGAAAGGCCAGGACCAAGCCGGTAACCAGCGATACCTTCATGATCACCCCGAACAACTCGGTAACCTCGATGAACACCAGGCGTCCCGGGACCTCGGTTATGGCATCGGCGGGCCTCAGTAAGAAATCTATGATCCGCCTGTAGAACACGAAGGAGATAATGGTGGTGACCACCACCGCCAGGACCGATATTGTGAGCCGTTTGCGCAGCTCGTCCAGGTGGCCACGGAAGGACATGGACCGGTCCATCATCCCTCCTTCTTCTCCTTCTCCTCCTCCTCCTTCCCGGTTTTAGAGGGCTCCTCCTGGCCCTCTTCCTCAAGCATACGGGTAAACTGTACGGTGGCGTTGCGCAGCTCCCGCATCACCTTCCCTAACCCCTTGGCCACGACCAGTAGCTGGTTAGGGCCCAGAACCAGAAAGGCAACCAGTAGGACGATGATGATCTCCAGACTGC
>JACZVB010000037.1 GCA_022572865.1 Chloroflexota bacterium
GAAGAGGAGAATGCCCAATGCCAGGGCCACCAAGATCAGAGACAGACCTGCGGATACGCTTCGGTCGAACACCGATTCGTATTGAAGGTAGATGGCCCAGGTGAAAGTCTCGTACCTGAGCAGAGAAACGGCCCCGAAATCGCTCAGGGTGTATAAGGCCACCAGGAGTGCGCCAGCGACAATGGCAGGCCTTAGCTGGGGCAGGATAACCCTATGGAAGACGCCCCAGGGGCCGTAACCCAGGCCCCGTGCCGACTCTTCCATCCCGGGATCGAGCCCTCGTATCGCTGCCCTCACCGGAAGGAGCACGTAGGGGAAACTGAGGAAGCTTAAGGCCAGTGTCGCCCCCCAGAACCCGTGGATATCCGGTAGTCTCTCTATCCCGAATACGCTCTCCAGGAGTTTCTGGATCGCGCCCCGGGGGGCCAGGGCCGCTATCAGGGTAAAGGCCCCGATATAGCTGGGGATGACCAGGGGCAGGGCGGTGGTAACCGACCAGAATCTTCTAAGGGGTATATCGGTCCTGACTGTGAGCCATGCGATGGGGACCGCTATTGCAACGGTGGCGCCGGTTACTGCCACCACCAGCATGGTGGAGCGTCCGAGGATCTCCAGGGTCCGAAAGCGGACCAGAATATCCCAGAGCCCGGAGTCGGCGCTTTGTGCCCTCAGTACCAGGTACACCAGGGGCAGCACCATAGCCCCGGCAACCAGGATCGCCGGCAGCCAGACCGCGGTGGGGGCACTGGGATAAAACCTCCCCACCCATCCACTCAACTGGGATGGAAGTAAGGAGATGCCTCCGTTTTTTAGGCCATTGGACCTCATGGACTCTTTACGGCAGCACGCCTGTATCCCTTAGCAGCTCTATGGTGGCCTCCAGGTCTTCCAACTGGGAGAGGTCTAGGTCCGGCACCTCTATCTCTGAAAGAGGCACCAGTAGCGGATTAATCTTGACCCCCTCCACCAGGGGATATTCAAATGTCTGGCTGGCGAAATATTGCTGGGCCACGGTGGAGAGCAGAAACTCCAGGAATTTCTCGGCGTTCTCCCGGTTATTCGAGGTGTCCAATATTCCTGCTCCGGCTACCAACACGATCGCACCCGGGTCCCCGCCTTTGAGATAGTAGTTTCGGGCCTTGAAGCCCTCCCCTTCCTCGGCCAAAAACCGGAACAGGTAATAGTGATTGACGAAACCAACATCGATCTCTCCGTCTGCGACGGCTTGAACGATGGGGGTGTTCTTTGGGTATTCCTTCGGGTCGTTGGCTTGAATGTCCTCAAGCCACTGGCGGGCCGCATCCTCACCCTCAGCCTTTCTCAAAGCAGTAACAAAGGTCTGGAATGAACCGTTGGTCGGAGCCCAACCGATACGACCCTTCCACTTGGGATCGGTGAAATCGAAGATGGAGTCGGGCAGGTCCGCCTCGGTCAGTACCTCGGTATTGTATACGATAACCCTGGACCGCCCCGAGATGCCTACCCACTTGCCATCACGGGACCTGAAGGCAGAAGGCACCCGGTTCAAAATGGTATCCGGCAGCAGCACGAACCGGTGCTGTAATGCGCCCAAAGAGCCCGGGTCCGACCCGAAGAAGATATCGGCGGGGCTGTTGTTGCCTTCTTCCTCGATGGTCGCTACAAGGGAAGGATTCTTGCCGTATTTGACCCCTACATCGATTCCCGTGGCCTGCTTGAACTGGTCGATAATGGGGCGGACCAGCTTCTCCTCTCTTCCTGAGTAGATGATCAGGTTTCCTGGTTCTTTCTCTACCTGTCCCGCCTTCGTGGCGTCGTCAGAGCCACAGGCCACGATCACCAGCATTCCAACCAGAAATATAGCGATGGCACCTGATAAACGTGCTACGGTCACCTCGATCCTCCTAACGGATTCTATCTAGCTCCTCTAGTGCATTAAGGAATAGCGTGGGCAGGCTCTCGGCCTTTATGCCTTCTGAAACTCCACTTCAGCCGTGAGATGGCGCCGCCATTAGATAGCCTCGTATCCCATCATTACTAAATATCAACTTCTAGTTAGTGTTATAATCACAATGCGTGACGTAACGGCAACATTCGGGACGAGCAACTTGACAATTAGGATAGACTAATTATATTTATTGTCAATACTTTATTGTGACATTATTTACGCAATTAAATATAATTGGTAATAGCTATTTATTTAACGTTATTCAGCATAATTATTTAGTTAGGGAGTACATTGCCTCAAATAGCAAAGCGTAGCTCAATAGCGACTGAGGATTTCCTCACCACCATATTCCGCTTCGCCGAGGAGGGGCGGCAGGTCATCTCCGTGAGGGTGGCTGAGGCCCTAGGGGTGTCTCCCGCGACAGCCTTCGGCATGCTTAGAAGGATGGACCGGGACGGCCTGGTTAAGTTGTCCAAGAAGAAAGAGATCGCCCTGACCCCCACCGGCAACCGGATCGCCGAGGACGTAATCCGCCGCCACCGCCTGGCCGAGAGGTTCCTCACCGATGTTTTAAAGCTGAAGTGGCACAAGGCCTATGCCGAGGCCCACCGCCTGGAGCATGGTATCTCTCCAGAGGTCGCGGACGGGCTGGAGGCATTCCTGGGCAACCCTTCCACATGCCCCCACGGCTACCCGATCCCCGGGAGCGATGGCTACAATAGCATCAAACATCTCCGCTCTCACCTCAGTACCCTTAACGAGGTACCCCAGGGAAAGACCGTCGTGGTGAAACGGGTGCCGGAGGAGGATGCTGAGCTGCTGAAATACCTGGACGAGCACAACGTCTCTCCTTCCTGGACCATGAAAGTGATCGAGGTGGCCGCCTTCAAGGGGACTATAGCCCTGGAGATAGACAGCCACGAGATCGTGATCAGCACCGAGACCGCGGCCAAGATCATCGTGAAGGCCATCTGACACCCACCGGGCCTTTGGCCATTGTTCCCGGGCCGGCGTGGCGATTAGATAACCCGGGAGAGTATTTAATAACAGTTTCGACCGTTCCCCTGCCCCCTTCCTGGCCAGGAAGGGGGCAAAACTGAGTTTGGTCCCGACATGTTGGGACAAACCCCCGGCAATCCCGATAAGTTGGGCGAATCCCTCGGCGTAACGATTGCCTTTCCTCTCTGGTAGAGCGACAATGCTCAGGAATCCCCGCAGCAACGACCGAAGGGGCTGTTCGCCATCGACCGCCTTACGGGCGCGAAGGCTGGGGCCGGTATACCTCTGGCTGAGAAACTACCGGGTGCAGGGTCAAAACCGTTGATGAGCGAGTTCAGATGATCCCTGTCAAGCTGGCTTTGAAAAACTTCATGTCCTACCGGGACCCTCCCGAGCCCCTGGTCCTGGATGGAATACACATCGCCTGCATCTGCGGCGACAACGGTAACGGAAAATCGGCGTTGTTGGATGCCATGACCTGGGCCCTGTGGGGCAAGGCCAGGGCCAAGAGCGCCGACGACCTGGTCCACTCCGGCCAGTCGGACATGGAAGTGGAGCTGGAGTTCACCATCGGCGAGGGCCGGTACCGGGTCATCCGTAAACACACCAAGGGCAAGCCGGGCCGGAGCGGCCACACCGTCCTTGAGCTTCAGGTCACCTCACGAGACGATGGCTCCGGCTTCAGGGCCATCACCGCTAATACTGTCCGGGAGACCCAGCAGAGGATCATCGACCTGCTGCGTATGGATTACGATACCTTCGTCAACAGCGCCTTCCTTAGACAGGGGCGCGCCGACGAGTTTACCCTGCGGACCCCCAGAGAGAGAAAGCAGATCCTGGCCGATATCCTCAACCTGTCGATTTACGATGAGCTCGAAACAGGGGCGCGCAAGAAGGCCAGGGAGATCGAGGTGGAGGTGGCCGTCCTGGAGAATGACCTTGCGGTAATGGAAGAAGAGCTGAAGAAGAAGCCAGAAGTCCAGGGGGACCTCCTCCGGGTGAAGGCCCGACTCTCCGAGGCTGAACGAGACGAGGCGCTGCAAAGGGTCCAAGTGGAAAAGCTGGCCAGGCGCAAGGACCTTTTGGAGGTCAACAAGGCGGAGTTGGAGCGGACTCGGGAGCGCACAGGCCAGGGGCAGAAGGATCTGCATCTGCTTAGCGAAGAGAAGGAGTTGCATAGGCGCAGAATAGTCGAGTATGAGGCTGTGATGGAGCAGCAGAATGCGGTCACCGAGGGCTACGGCCTGTTCCAGGAGGCCCTCGGGCGAAAGGAAGAGTTGGATAGAAAACTGGCCCGCTCTAGTGCTTTGGTCGAGGACCGGAGCCGTCTCGAAAGAGAGATAGATGCAGAAAGGGTGCGGTTGGTGGGTGAGGTCGAGGGGCTCAGGTCCCGGGTCCAGACCCTCGAGTCGAAGGCCTCAAACATCCAGGCCTGGGAAGAGGAACTGGCCGAGTGCAGCAAAAGGCTGGCCGATCTGGATGAGCTGGAGATGGAGCTCAAGCAGACCGCCGACGATCTCCAGGAGACTTCGGCGAAAATCAGGCACCTGGAATCCTCCAACGAGAGGCTGATGCGGGAGATGCAGGACCTGAGGGATAAGGTGGACATGTTGGAGAAAGGGGTGGCCCAGTGCCCCCTCTGCGGAAGCGCCCTCGGAGAAGACGGCCTGGACCACATCCGTAGCGCATATGAGGAGGAGGGTCTAGGGAAGAAGCAGGAGTACCTGGGAAACCTGAAAGTGATCAAAGAGGTGTCTGCGAGACATGAGACTGCCAGGCAAGAGATGGATAAGAAGCAGGGCGAGCTAGCCCGGGAAAGAAGGGTGATCCAGGGCCGGGGCTCGGTCCTTGAACGTGACCATGAGGAGGGCATTCGGGCCAAAGAGGAGCTCATCCCGCTTCGGACCAGGCTCGATGATATAGACTCCAGGCTTGCGGCCGGCAGCTTCAAGATCGATACCCAGAAGCAGCTTGAACGGGCGACCTCTGAGTTGGAGGCGCTGGGCTACGACTCACTGGCCCATAAGCAGGTCTCAGAGCGGCTGGACCAGCTCAAGAGATACGAAGAGCTGCACCGGAAGCTGACGGAGGCCAGAGACCGGCTCCCCGAGGCCCAACAGGCCCTGGAGCTTGTCGAGTCTCGCGAGTCGAGGCTCAGGTCTCAGATTGAAGTGGACCTTGCTCGCCAGGAGTCTATAGAAGCCGGGCTTGGGGCCCTGCCTCAGCTGGAGCGTGACCTGGAGGGGGCCAAAAGCTCCTACGAGGGCCTGCGGGAAGAGGAGCGCCGCTGGCGGGACAGGGTGGTCGGGTTACAGGAGGCGCTGCGACGCATGGACGAGATGGAGGCAGGGGGGGCCGAAAAGAGGGCAGCCCTCAAGCAGGCCACCAGGGACAGGGGTATCTACGAGGAGCTTGGTCGCGCCTTCGGCAAGGGAGGAGTACAGGCTCTGATCATCGAGACGGTCCTGCCCGAGATAGAGGACGAAGCCAACCGGCTTCTCAGCCGTATGACCGACAATCGGATGCATGTGAAGATCGAGACCCAGAGGGAGAAGAAGACGGGAGGGTCCCTGGAGACCCTGGACATCAATATCGCCGATGAGTTGGGCACCCGGCCCTACGAGCTGTTCAGCGGGGGAGAGGCGTTCCGCATAAACTTCGCCCTGAGGATCGCATTATCCAAGCTTCTGGCCCACAGGGCCGGCGCACCGCTGCCAATCCTGTTCATAGATGAAGGGTTCGGCAGCCAGGACGGCGCCGGCAGGGAAAAGCTGCTGGAAACCATCAACTCCATCCGGTCGGACTTCGAGAGGATTTTAGTGATCACCCACATAGAGGAGCTGAAGGAGGCCTTTCCTGTCCGCATCCAGGTCACCAAGACTGAACAGGGGTCCAACTACTTTATAAACTAGCCCCTAGTAGCCGCAATCAGCGTAACGTTCGGTCGAGCGTCGTCGGGAGGCCGTACTTCCAGTACTGGAAGTACGGCGGGGGTACTGTCCCGACATGTCGGGACCAGAAATCTCTTTCCCCCTTCCAGAAAAGGAAGGGGGATACAGGGGGATGGTTCGGTAGGTGGCAGGCCACGGGTGCGTCCCCTATGCGGGACAGAC
Source organism: Chloroflexota bacterium (assembly GCA_022572865.1). The sequence continues at coordinate 6,040 of JACZVB010000037.1, forward strand.
ATTAAGATGCAGTTTTCCACAGCCGGGTATTAGCCCCATCCGTTGAATATAAGGCAACGCTAACAATACTACTTCTACCTGCTGAAAGTGATATGCTTACGGGCCATGATGAGACGTAAACGTGTCATCCAGACCTGGGACCTTACCAAGCACTACGGGAATCTGGTCGGGGTGGAAAGCCTGTATTTCGAGGTGGTGGAAGGGGAGAGCTTTGGCCTCCTCGGGGTAAGCGGCTCCGGCAGGACTACCATCCTCGACCTGCTTCTCGGCCTCAAGCATCCCACCAGGGGCAGTGCCGAGGTGTTGGGGCTCGATTCCTACAAGCAGTCTTATGACATCCGCCGCCTGGTGGGCTGTGTCCTCGGTCGGTTTAGCTTCTATGAAGGCTTACGAGGGGGAGAGTTCCTCGATCTGTGCGGCAGGATAAGGGGCGCAAACGGGGTGCGGCGGCCTGACCTCGTCGACCGGCTCAAGATAGATGAGGGCAGACGGATCAGGGAATACTCCAGAAGCGAAAAGCAGAGACTCGCCTGGGTCCAGGCCCTCATGCACGACCCCGATCTGATATTCGTAGACGATCCTTCTACCGACCTGGACGGCTCCTCCAAGGAGGCTGTATATCAGCTCCTGGAGGAAGAGAGGTCCCGGGGCAAGACCCTGGTGCTCTCCACTGACTCACCCGCCGACGTGGTCCGGCTGTGCGATAGGGCGGCTATAATTCTCGATGGAACCCTCAGAAAAACCGAGGATATACGCGTGCTTAGCAGACTCCTTGGGCGAAGGGTGAAGGTGGTGTTCCGTGAAGACGTGGACCTGGAAGATTTCATCACTCCCAACATGTCGGTGGTCAGCCACTGTGGTCGAGAGTGGGTGATTGCCATAAGAGGAGAGATGGGCAGCCTTCTCAAGAGGCTGGGACGATTCTCGGTCGAGGATATTACGAACCTGGAGGGGGTGGTAGAGGAGGCCCTGGCCGGGATGTTTAGAGATCAGTACCCCAACCCGTATCTATGAACTTACACCTTTTTCTGCTGAATCTGAAACTGGGCCGCTTTGGCCTGATCGCCTGGGCCGCGTTCCTCGGGGTCTATGGGGCGCTGGTAGTCTATCTCTATCCCTCCATCGATGACGCCTCCGGCCTAATCGAACAGCTGGAAGGACTGCCTCAGGGAGCGCGCAGGGCCATAGGCCTGTCCGATGGGGCGATGGAGGCAGCGTTTCCCGGGGGGCAGTTCTCCTTCGCCGGGGCGTTGACCACCGATTATCTGATCTGGATACCGGTGTTCGTCGGCATCTATGCCCTGGTAGTAGGGTCAGGGGTCATCGGCCGCGAGATGTCCCAGGGGGTCATCGGGACCCTGCTCAGCCTCCCCCTTCGACGCCACAAGTACATCCTGTCGAAATCCTTTGCCTTCACCATCCTACTGATTGCCCTGGGAACCGTATCCTGGGGCGCCGTTGTGGCCGCTTCTACCATCATCGACGTTGAGGTCAGCAAGGGCAACATGGCCCTGGCCCTCACTATAGGGTTCCTGCTGGTCCTGGCTATTTTCAGCTATTCCCTCCTGATCTCCACCTTGCTGGTCCAGCCCAGGAGCGCCCTGGCCGCAGCGGTCCTGGTTACCTTCGTCCTGTATATGCTGAACTTCATGGCCCCGGCCTATAACAAAGCGGGCTGGCTGGAGAACGGGTCTCTTTTTCACTTCTACCAACCCTTTTCCCTTGTAAGCGGGGCAGGGGTCAACTGGGCCGGGCTAGGGGTCTATGGGGGCGTCATAATCTTCGCTCACCTGGCCTCCATAGGCATATTCCTGCGCCGAGACATAACGTCCTGATTCGATACCCGGTTGCCGGGTAACGGTGGCCGAGGCTCCGATATTAAGGCTCTCCCGCGCTCTCCGGCCTCTTTTGGAGCAATCGCCATAGAAGGCTGAAGAAGGTCGCCAGGGCCAGAGCGCCGCCGAGAATCGCTATCTTCCTTTTGCTCATCACATTCCCCCGTATCTAAATTGTATTCGGCCCTCCCGCGCATGTCCACGAACCCAGGGAATGGACTGGTCGCAGAGCCCTATCATGCATCTTCTGAGACATCCAGCAATGCCAGGGAAGGCCCTGAAGAGGGCAGCGCCTTGCCCTTCTAGGCCGTTTAATAAGCCATATAAAGCGAGAAGTGCCCCGACTCCGAGTCGGGGCCGGGGGTTTGTCCCGACATGTCGGGACCAAACCCAATTTCCTCCCCCTTCCTGGCCAGGAAGGGGGACAGGGGGATGGTCGAAAGTGTTATTAAATACTCCTCCTCCTCTCCTTGACCGCCACGGGCCACGGGGCTATGATTTTGCCTGCGGGGTGTGGCGCAGTCCGGTAGCGCGCATCGTTTGGGACGATGAGGCCCCGGGTTCGAATCCCGGCACCCCGACCAGGGTTCTTATCGGGACATCATCTGGTCTGAATCACGCTTAATCGCTCAGGGGGAAAAAGTCAGACCCAGCCACAAGAACCCTCGGCCCTTCTTATGGTCAGGCAGGAGAAGATAGCTCTTCGGAGGTGTACCAAAGTGGGAAAATTGATCGGCCGGCTGCTCACCCTGATAGGCTTTCTAGCAGTAGTGGGCATGGCCGGAGTAGCGCTGGCGGTGGGTTTACTCTGGTGGCAGGACAGGCAGTGGCAGGCCAGCTCGGCCCGGGAAAACAGCGAAGACTTAAACGGCGACACAGACCCCTCTGGGGAGTGAATCTCGGGGAGCAGGGCGGTATATGACAGCAAAGTTCCCGTGGAGGAATCAGTGACGGGGCCTGTGGACGGGCCTGTCAAAATCATCAAGGCCGACAGGGTCATCGATGGCCTGGGTGGGCCGGACAGGGAGGGAGTGGCCCTTGTCCTGGA
>JACZVB010000397.1 GCA_022572865.1 Chloroflexota bacterium
TGCACCAGGGGTCCTATCTCCGAGAGGGGGTACCGGTCGACGGGCTCGCCGGTGAAAAGGACCGCGTGGGGATTGCCCATGGAGATGCAGGTGAGGGCCAGCTCGCGGCCGTCCACACGGAGAGGATGGGCCTTAACCACATCGATGTCTTCCTTCAGGGCCACGGGTATCTCGCTGGGTTTCAGCCGGGGCCTGCCCATGGAGGCCCGAACGGAGTTAATCCGTCCGTTCTCGCTACGGACCTGCACGGTGCCCACCGCCCCCAGGGTCTGTATCTTGATCTCTGAGGTGTCCGGGGGAGTGAGGCCCTGCTCGACCAGGTACTTGGCGAACATCCGTATCCCGTTGCCACAGGCCTCGGCCTCCGACCCATCCGGATTGTATATGCGCATTCTGTAGTCGGCTACGTCCGAGGGCTTGACCAGGAGGATGCCGTCGGCGCCGACGCCGAAGTGCCGGTCGCACATGGCTATCGCCAGCCTGGACCAGTCCCGCTCCACGTCACGGGCATCGATGAGGATATAGTCGTTGCCGATGCCGTGCATCTTGGTGAAGTTAATCGTCATGGTCTTTGGCCTGTGCTAGGCATTTACGATGAATTGCGATATTTTAACTTTTTTATCGAACCTCAGTTGTCCCGCCCACCCACAAATGAATTCGGAGGGCACCCCCGAACCCCTGCCAATCCCGACCCGTCGGGACTTTGGAACCCCCCATTCACTATCCTTTGCAGAAGTCCTCTACTCTCTTCGTTATGCCCTCCGTGAAACCAGTGGAGATATCATACCAGTGGATACGCTGGTCGTCGGCCTTGAACCAGGCCCCCTGGTGCCGGGCAAGTTTGTGCGTCTCGTACTTGGTCTTCTGCACCGCCTCGTCCAGGGTCATTTGGCCCTGCAGGTACGTGCCTATCTGTTTATACCCTACACCCGACATGGATGGCAAGTCGAGGCCGTAGCCCCGGTCCATCAGGCCTCGGACCTCATCGACCAGCCCCCGTTCCATCATCTCGTCCACCCTGCGGTCGATCCGCTGGTACAGCACCTCCCTGGGCGCGGACAGGCCGATGACCAGGAACGGGTAATCGAGGCCATCTCTGGTAGCCAGCTTGGAAAATGGCACCCCCGATTTCTCGCATACCTCCAGGGCCCGTATCACCCGACGAAGGTTGCTGGGGTTGATGGAATCCGCAGCATCGGGGTCCAGTTTTCTGAGCCGGTCATGAAGGGCCTGGGGCCCCGCCAGCTTGGCCTGAAGCTCGAGCTCCGCACGGAAATGGGGGTCCGGCGGGACATGGGGAATCCTGAGGCCCTCCAGAAAGCCCCATACGTAGAGGCCGCTGCCCCCGACCAGGAAGGGGATTTCCCCCCTTTTGCGAATATCCTCCACAGCCCGGGTGGCCTGCTGCAGATAGAGGGCCAGGTTGAAGGGCTGGTCGGGGTCCAGGATGTCGATGAGATGGTGGGGCACCCTGGAAAGCTCCTCGGGGGACGGCTTGGCGGTGCCGATGTCCATGTAGCGGTAGACCTGGCGGCTGTCGGCGTTGACGATCTCGCCGCCCAGGGCCTCGGCCAGGCCCAGGGCCAGGGCGCTCTTGCCGGTGGCCGTGGCCCCTACCACGGCCACTACTCCCGGCACGACTAGCCTTCTCCCAGCTCCGCCGCGCAGCGGACGATGGACGTGAAATCGGCGGCTTTGAGGCTGGCGCCCCCGACCAGGGCCCCATCGATCTGGGGCTGGGCCATGAACTCCCGGATGTTTTTCGGGGTGACGCTCCCGCCGTACAGAATCCGTACCTCCTGGGCCGGGTCGGGGCCCAGGAGATCAGACAAGGTCTCGCGGACCAGGTTGGTGGCCTCGCTGGCGTCTTTCCCCGTTGCCGCCCGCCCGGTGCCTATGGCCCAGACAGGCTCATAGGCTATGACCAGGCCCCCCGGCTCCGTAATGTCTTCGAGGCCCCGGGTCACCTGCCGGACCAGCACATCCCGGGTCGTACCCGATTCCCGCTCCTCCAACGTCTCTCCTACGCACAGTATGGGCCTGAGGCCGGCGGCCAGGGCCGCATGAACTTTCTTGTTGATGAAATCGTCTTCCTCGCCGAAGATGTGTCTCCGCTCCGAGTGTCCCAGAATTATATATTCGCAGACGCCCCGAAGCATGAGGTGGGACAGCTCTCCGGTGAAAGCGCCTTTCTCCTGGGGGTGCATGTTCTGGGCCCCCAGCTTTAGGGACGATCCGCGG
>JACZVB010000398.1 GCA_022572865.1 Chloroflexota bacterium
CCTGTCCCGATACTAGGGACTTGGCGGGTTGAAGGTAGTCAATCGAAGGGCTTACCACGAGGGATGCCAGGGTATCGTTTCCGGTGATGCGGATAGCGACACGGTATATTCCGAGGCTTGCCTTGACAGCCTACCGTGGCCGTCATCTGTTATCCTTCGATGAGTTCTTTTCTCCGGTATCCTAGAAAGGAGGGTTTCGATGGCCGGTTCCACGCTTCAGAAGAGCAAGTTCACCGTGATACAGAGCCAGGTGGACACATCGGGCAAGGAGTTTCAGGAAAACAAGGCCCATCAGCTTTCCCTTTTGCAGGAGCTTGAGGAGAGGCTTCAGACTGTGTACAGGGGCGGGCCCGAGGCGTCGGTCCAGAGGCACAGGGCCAGGGGGAAACTGACGGCCCGGGAGCGGATTCAGAGGCTGGTGGACCCCGAGAGCCCGTTTCTGGAACTGAGCCCCCTGGCCGCGTGGGATATGTACGATGGCCAGGCCAATTCGGCGGGCATCGTCACGGGGATCGGCTCGGTGATGGGCCGGGAGTGCATCATCGTAGCCAATGATGCCACCGTGAAGGCGGGCTCCTACTACCCGATGACCGTCAAGAAGCACCTCCGGGCCCAGGAGATAGCCCGGCAGAACAACCTGACATGTATCTATCTAGTGGACTCCGGGGGCGCTTTCCTGCCCCTCCAGGATGAGCTATTCCCTGACGGGGACCACTTCGGTCGAATCTTCTACAACGAGTCGGTCATGTCGGCCATGGGGATTCCCCAGATAGCGGTGGTCATGGGTTTCTGCACTGCGGGCGGGGCCTACGTGCCGGCCATAGCGGACGAGACGGTCATAGTCAAGGGCACGGGCACCATATTCATCGGCGGGCCTGCGCTGGTCAAGGCCGCCACCGGCGAGGTGGTAACGGCCGAGGAGCTTGGCGGCGCCGACGTTCACACCCGCATATCTGGGGTGGCCGACCACTTCGCCAACAACGATGAGGAGGCCCTGGTCATTACCCGGGAGATCGCAGCCGGGCTCTACCGGAAGAAGGAACTGCCCTGGGAGGTGGCCCCACCCCGTGACCCCGAGTACGACCCCGAAGAGCTGTACGGCATCATCCCTCAGACCCTGCGGACCTCCATCGACGTCAGGGAGATCATTGCCCGAATCGTCGATGGATCGGAGTTTCAGGAGTTCAAGGCCCTGTATGGCGAGACCCTGGTGTGCGGGTTCTCCCGGATAATGGGCTACCCCATTGGAATCGTGGCCAACAACGGCATCCTCTTCTCGGAGTCGTCGTTGAAGGGGGCCCACTTCGTGGGGCTGTGCTGCCAGCGGCGGATACCATTGCTGTTCCTGCAGAATATCACAGGGTTCATGGTGGGCAAGGAGTACGAGAACCGGGGCCTGGCCAAGGACGGGGCCAAGCTGGTGATGGCCGTGGCCAACGCCCAGGTGCCCAAGTTCACGGTCATCGTCGGCGGCTCCTTCGGCGCGGGGAACTTCGGCATGTGCGGCCGGGCCTACGAGCCCCGGCAACTCTGGATGTGGCCGAACGCCCGGATCTCCGTCATGGGTGGAAGGGAAGCGGCCAACGTGCTTCTCACTATCCGGCTGGACAACCTCCGGGCCAGGGGCCAGGACATGTCCGATGAGGAGCAGGGAGAGTTTATGAAGCCGATCCTGGAGAAGTACGAGACCGAGGGTAGCCCCTACTACAGCACGGCCCGGCTCTGGGACGATGGGGTAATCGACCCTGTGGATACCAGGATGGTCCTGGCCCTGGGGATCTCCGCTGCATTGAACGCGCCCATCCCCGAGACCCGCTTCGGCATATTTCGGATGTAAGGGGACGCCATCTTGGCTTTCAATACCCAGGAGGGGCTCTGAATACAGATGTTTAAGAAGCTGCTGGTGGCAAACCGGGGGGAGATAGCCCTGCGGGTTATGCGGACATGCAAGGAGATGGGTATCGCTACCGTGGCAGTCTACTCCGAGGCCGATGACCAGGCCCTCCACGTCCAGGAGGCCGACGAGGCCTACTGCATCGGCCCGCCTCCCGCCGAGGAGAGCTATCTGAACATCGAGAGCATTATCGATGCCGCCCTGGACAGCGGGGCCCAGGCGGTCCATCCCGGGTACGGCTTTCTCTCCGAGAATCCCGACTTCGCCGAGGCCTGCGCTTCGGCAAAACTGGTCTTCGTAGGCCCTTCACCCGGGGCCATGCGGCTGCTGGGGGACAAGGCCGCGG
>JACZVB010000399.1 GCA_022572865.1 Chloroflexota bacterium
GAACCTTTCTCGTAGCCGGAGGGGTGGGGGCTTCCAGTAACAGGCCTTTAGCCCCAGCTCCGCTGCTGTGGTGACGGAACGGTCGGTTGAGACGGTCATGCAGGGGGGCGGGTGGGGTTTCTGATAAGGTTTGGGTGTCACGGATAATTTCAGGACCTGGTCTCCGTCCTGCCATGCCGGATCGGATGGGAATTTGGGGTGTGAGAACACAGTGTCAGGCGCGGGAAAGGTGTAATTTACGCCCTGATGAGAGAAAAACTCCTGAGTCCAGGCCTTCCTTATGATCTCTATAGTCTCCCGAAAAAGCTCTCGATTATCTTTGTCCTTCCGGGTGTCGGCGTGAGGGTGGAACTGGGGCCCTTCGTATGGCCAGATGCCGCGTCCGAATCCAACTTCGATCCGTCCCTTGGTCATGTGGTCCAGAACGGCAAGGTCCTCTGCAAGTCTAAGGGGGTGCCACCACACGGCTATGTTGGCCAGTTGGCCGATACGGATTCGGGTGGTGCGAGCTGCCAGGTCCGCGCCTACCAGGACGGGATTGGGTATATTACCCATCCCGTAGGGCCCGAAATGATGTTCCCCCAGCCAGATGGCATCGAAACCCATCTGCTCTGCCTGGATGGTCTGCTCCCTCAAGGTGTCCAGCAACTCACTTTGAGTGAGCTCCTGGGATGGTTGTATCATCGTGCTCATGGTTGCGAAACGCATGAGTTTAGCCTCCTGACTCTAAGTCTATGTTCATATGTGTCTCTCCATGAGGAAAAGTAGGGCAGGGTTTTTCAGCTACGGCCCTCATCATACTATTCTCGCCAAGTGTAGGCCACAGTGCCGGGGAAATGGCCCTCCGCTCTCTCCCGTGTGTAAAACCCTGTAGTGCGTTGGGAGGAGGAAGGTTGTAGAGTCTGCCGCCTATCTGTTACACCGTGTCGAGTCTGCTGGTCGAGAATCGGCTCGTGCGATGTAGACCCGACACATCTTAACCGGCATTTCCCAATACCTACACTACGTGTAGGCTTCGCTCCTGTTGGGTTAAGACTTCGCAGCCGGTCTCAGTGATGGCGATGGTCTCACTCATGCCCACACCGAACTTACCCGGAACGCGAAACATTATCGGGAGATGGAAGGTCATGCCGGGCTTCAGGACTATATCGACGCCTTCCCCTATCTTGACGGGACAGTCTGCCCATCCGGGAGGGAACTCCGCCCCGACACTGTACCCACACACGCCCATGTACCATACTTCCGATTCAAGCGACTCGTATCCCCTGCGTGCACCAGCCGCAACGTCGTGACTGGTCCGGCCGGCTTTCGCACCGTCAATAACAAGGCTAACCGTCTCTTTTACGGCTTCAGATATCCGTTTCACATCGTCAGAAGGCGGGCCAACGACAGCAGTTCGCATCATCGGAGCGTTATACCGCTCGTAGCAGCCGCTGTACTCCATGAAAACCGTGTCCCCGACGTTTATCGGCACCCTCCTGTGGGTTGCGTGGTGCCAGCTTGAGCGTTCACCCGAATTCACGATTGGATTGCCGCAGAGAAAATCACTGCCCGCTCCCATTATTCCATCGTGGGCAGCCCGGGCAACCTCCGTGTCGGTGACCCCGGGCCTTATAGCGGCATATGACGCCTCGATTCCCGCCCAGGTCATCGCCCCTGCCCGCCTCATGTACTCAAGCTCAGTGCTAGATTTGATCACCTTCACCCCCTGTATCAAAGACGATGCATCGACGAAGGTGATGCCGGGCAGGGCCATTTCCAACTCCTGGTGCAACCCTAAAACGTAACCGCCTCGCTCCAGCTCCAGCCCGATCCTCTTGCTCTCGAGCCCTTTCTCTTTCAATGTCGATGTGAGTCCCGGTCCTATCTGCTCTAATTCGTTCCAGTTGTAGGGGTGCACATCGTCGATCCAGCCGGACATAAGTGCGGCGGGTATCTCGGTAGCCCCGACGTGTAAGGCCGGGTCTCCTTCCAGCGGGAGCACCAAGATGCAGGTTTCACCTACTGAGAAGGTGGTGTATCCGGTCAGGTAGTGGATATTCGCCGGCTGAAAGATCAACAGGGCGTCAAAGCCTTGATGGCCCATAACCTTCCTGACCTTTGACACCCGTTCATGATACTCGTCTAAAGAGAACGGTAGCTCCCTTGACACGGACCCGCCTCGGAGCTTCTCCAGATATTCTGTCGGTTTCATGATTCCCTCCGTCTAGGCGGTGCTCAGGCTATGGCGGACTCCA
>JACZVB010000400.1 GCA_022572865.1 Chloroflexota bacterium
GCCCGAGGAGCTGCACGACTGGCTCCAAAAAGGAAAAGATGTGGTCATCCTGGACTCCCGGACGCCGGAGGAGCACCAGCAGTTCTGTATACCCGGCAGCCGCAGCGTGCCCGGCGGGGAGCTGGCCCTGCGGATATGGGACATCGTAGGGGATTCTCAAAGGCCTGTGGTGGTCCATTGCGCCGGCCGCACCCGCAGCATCATTGGCGCCGGCACATTGCAAAGACTGGGGCTGCCCAAGGTCTACGGCCTTCGGAACGGCACCATGGGCTGGCAACTGGCGGGCCTGGAGCTGGAGACGGGATCACTCCAAATCGAACTTCCTCCCGTGTCTCCGGAGGGGTTGTCCAAGGCCGAGGCCTTCGCTCAAAGGGTGGCGATGGAGGATGGGGTCGCATACCTGGATGTCCAGGGGCTTCAGGGCCTCATGGCCCGGGCCGACGGGGAAAACGTATACCTGATCGATGTGCGCACCAGCGAGGAGTTCACCGGGGGCCATATTCCCGGGTTCCGCTGGTATCCGGGAGGCCAGGCGGTGCAGCAGAGCGACGACGTGGCGGCCGTGAAAAACGGGCAGATCGTGTTTTGCTGCGACGGCGTGGTCCGGGCCTCGGTCACGGGCTCCTGGTTCCGGCAGATGGGGTTCCCCAACGTCTACGCAGTGGATGGCGGTACATCAAAGTGGAGCGCCCAGGGCCTGCCTCTTGAGAGAGGGACGCCCCCGGCAGAGCCGTTTGGGTATCGTGACGCCAGGGCAGAGGTGGAGATGGTCTCGCCGCCTGAGCTGAAGAAGGCGATGGAGACCTCTCAGCAGGTTGTGATATTCGTCGACACCAGCAGGGATTTCGCGGGAGGTCACGTTCCCGGGGCCCGATGGACGCCCCGGGGCTGGCTGGAGATGTGGATCGAAGAGATAGCCTCTTCCAAAGACCTCGCGGTGGTGGTGACCTGCACCGATGGGCTGGGCTCCGTCCTGGCCGGGGTTACCCTCAGGGGGCTGGGGTATCGAAAGGTCTCGGTGCTGGATGGCGGTATGGAAGCGTGGCGCGATTCGGGCCTGCCCATCGAGAAGGGGTTGACCGGGGTGATGGCCCCTCCCACCGATCTGATATCCATCGGCGCCGGTAGAAACTTCGCCCAGGCGATAAACTACTTGAGATGGGAAGAGGAGCTGGGCAGGAAGTACGAAACCGAGCCCGGATAATTCCGCCCCGATATTTTCAGGAAGTCGGTAATCCGCTCCTCGGGCCCGTGGGTTGGCCTGTCTCTTCCCTGGTATTCAACTCTCTTGGCCACTGTCGCTGTCGATGAGGTGTATGGTCGCAGCTTCCATCGCCTCCCAGTCGACGTCGAGGCCGAGGCCCGGTTTCTGGGGGGCGTAGACGTATCCGTCCTGCTGAGTACGGATCACGTCTTTCATGCCGTACTCGTAGGCCTCGTAGGGGAGGGACTGCTCGAAATAGGTGCAGTTGTTGAAGGCCAGCATGAGATGAAGGTTGGCGGCGGCAATCAGGCTGAACCCCCAGGACATGACCTCGCAGTTCACTCCGGCGGCCTCGGCTAGGGCCACAGCCTTGCGTGCGGGGGTAAGGCCGCTCATCATTGCCGCATCGGTGCGGGCCGACCTCCAGGTCTGGGTCCTCAGGGCCCCGGCGAAGGTCGTCAGGTCCTGAATCCAATTACCCGAGGGTATGACGGGTATGCCGACCCGGCGGGTCAGCTCCCTGTAGCCGTCCAGGTCGTAATCGGGCAGGGGGGCCTCGAACCAGGTAAACTCCAGGCTCTCCAACTCCTCGGCGACCCGCAGGGCCCCCTGCCTGTCGTAGTTATTCTCGGCATCCAGCATGAAGGCGACATCTTTGCTCGGGTACTTCTTTCTGACGGCCCGGGCCAGTTCCAGGTCTCGATCGGGGATGCACCAGGTGTGGAACTTGACGGCCCTGAACCCCTGGTCCAGAAGCTGGCCGACGAAGTCGAGATAGGATGGAACATCTTCCAGCATAGGGGTGCTGGCATAGGCCTGAATTCGGTCTCGTGCACCGCCAAGCAGCTGGTATAGCGGCAGGCCCGCCACCTTGCCCGCCAGGTCCCACAGGGCGATGTCCACGGCGGCCAGGGCCTGGGGCGGCTGAGGGAAGACCCTGGGCCGCAGGTCCTGCCATATCGACTCCCTCGACAGCGGGTTCCTGCCGATGAGCATGGGTATCAGATGACGAATGGCCT
>JACZVB010000038.1 GCA_022572865.1 Chloroflexota bacterium
AGTTTCGACCATCCCCCTTTCCCCCTTCCTGGCCAGGAAGGGGGGATAAAATAATTTTGGGGGACACCCCCAAACCCCGGGTCCCGACTCGTCCAGATACCCGATGCCCGGTGTCGGGGCACTTCCCGGATTAAGTCACACGCCTGAAGAGTAGATCTCTTCGGGCTCTATCTCCACGATTACCCTTCGCTCGTCGGGTGTGTGGGTAAAACTTCCGTCTCCCAGGTACTTCCTGGCCAGACGGTCGATGTGGTCCCCGGCTCCCTGGTTGCGGAATGCCACCACCTTGCCCCTGATCATGGCCCCGGTGTAGTGGCTATTCATATCGATGATGGAGATGGTCACCCTCGGGTCACGGCGCAGGTTCTTCACCTTCACGTAGGACTCATCGGAGTTGAAAACGATGTGTTCGCCCTCCACGTCCACCCAAACGGCGGTGGAGTGGGGAGAGCCGTCGGGCAGCAGCGTGGCGACATGGCCGAAGTTTTTCCCGCGAAATAGCTTTTTGACGCCTTCGGGAATCTTGACTGACAAATCTTGACCTCCTTATCACAACAAACTTGATGGTTCGGATGGGGACCGCTTGATGAACCTGCCGTCCCCTGCCCTGCCTGCAAAGGTCCCCTTCTCCAGAATAACCCTTCCCCTCAGGAGCACCGATTCCACGGCCCCGGTGACCTCCCGGCCCTCGTAGGGTGAGTAGTCCACGTTCATGTGGGTGGTCTTGTGGCTGATACGGTGTTTCTTCTCAGGGTCGAAGATGACCAGGTCGGCGTCGCTGCCGGGGGCGATGGTCCCCTTCTGGGGATAGAGGCCGAAGAGCCTTGCCGGTGTGGTAGCCAGGAGATCGACCATGCGGTTGACGCTGAAGCGTCCCTGGTTCACCCCTCCGTCGTAGAGGAGATGCAGGCGGGTCTCGACCCCCGGGGCGCCATTGGGAATCTGGGAAAAGTCACCTTCGCCCAACCTCTTGCCCTGGGGTTTGTCGAAGCAGAAGGGACAGTGGTCGGTGGATACCACCTGGAGGTTGTTGGAGTTCAGGCCCCTCCAGAGCCGCTCCTCGTTGCCCTTTGGCCGCAGGGGAGGAGACATGACGAACTTGGCCCCCTCGAAACCGGGCCTCTCGTAGTCGTCATAGGAGAGAAAGAGGTACTGGGGGCAGGTCTCGGCGAAGACGGGTACGCCCCTGTCCCGGGCCTGGGCCACCGCGTCCAGGGCATCGCCCGCGGACAGGTGGACGATGTATATGGGGACGCCGGCCAACTCGGCCAGGAAGATGGCCCGGCGGGTGGCCTCGGCCTCAGCGCTCATGGGCCTGGTGAGGGCGTGGTATTTGGGCGCGGTATGTCCCTGGGCCAGGGCCTGCTTCACCAGCACGTCGATGACGCCCCCGTTCTCGGCGTGGACGCAGATCAAGCCGCCATTTTCCCTGGTGCGGAGCAGGGCCCGAAACATAGTGGCGTCGTCGACCATGAAGACGCCGGGGTAGGCCATGAAGAGCTTGAAGCTGGCCACCCCCTGGTCCACTAGTTGGTCCATGTCCTCGACCCGGGACTCGGGGAGATCGCTGATAATCATGTGAAAGGAGTAATCGATGAATGCGTTGCCCTGGGACTTCTGGTGCCAGGCCTCCAGGCCCTCCTGAAGGTGCTTGCCCCGTGGCTGGATGGCGAAATCGATGAGCGTGGTGGTCCCGCCCCAGGCCGCGGCGGCGGTCCCCGTCTCGTAGTTGTCGGAGCTGAAGGTGCCGCCGAAAGGCATGTCCAGGTGGGTGTGGACATCGACGCAGCCGGGAAAGACGTACCTGCCCTTGGCCTCGATGACCTGGGCCCCCTCATCCGGCAGGTCGAGGCCTATGGTAGAGATCACCTCCCCGATAATGCCTATGTCGGCAACGGTGGTGTCGGAGGCGGTCACTATCGTGCCGCCTTTGATTACCTTGTCGAACTGCATGACGTTGCTCCTAAGGGAATTGCAAAAACCCTCACCCCCTGTGCCCCCCTCTCCCTTGCAAAGGGAGAGGGGGGATAAAACAAGTCTGGGGGATACCCCCAGACCCCACCAAAGGAGGCTTCGCTCCCCTTTGGAATCCCCCTCAAAGGGATTCTGAAATTAATGCTAAGGGCTCGCCAGGTCCTGGTAGGTGTCGGGCCTGCGGTCCCGGAAGAACTGCCAGGTGTTTCTCACTTCGCGGATCATCTCCAGGTCCAGATCGGCGACCACAACCTCGTCCCTGTCCCGGGAGGCCTGGGCTATGATCTGTCCTCGTGGGTCGCAGAAATAGCTCATGCCGAAGAACTCGCCGATGTCCCAGGGCTGCTCGTGGCCTACCCGGTTGATGGCCCCGATGAAGTAGCCGTTGGCCACCGCGTGGGCCGGCTGCTCCAGATGCCACAGGTACTCCGAGAGGCCGGCCACTGTGGCCGAGGGATTGAAGACGATCTCGGCCCCGTTCAGGCCCAGGGCCCGGGCCCCCTCGGGGAAGTGGCGGTCGTAGCAGATATAGACCCCGATCTTGCCCACCCTGGTGTCGAAGACGGGGTAGCCGCTGTTGCCGGGCCTGAAGTAGAACTTCTCCCAGAACCCCGGGTGTACGTGGGGCAGGTGGGTCTTCCGGTACTTCCCCAGGTAGGTGCCGTCGGCATCGATGACGGCGGCGGTGTTGTAGTAGAGGCCGGTTATCTCTTCTTCGTAGATGGGCACTATCATGACCATCTGGTGCTTCCTGGCCACCTCCTGCATCAACCGGACCGTCGGCCCCTCGGGGATGTGCTCCACCAGATCGTACCAGCTGCTGTCCTGCTCCGCCGGGAAGTAGGGCCCGTAGAACAGCTCCTGGAGGCAGAGGACCTGGGCCCCCATGCCGGCGGCCTCGTCTATGAGGGCCATGTGCTTGTCGATCATCCTTTCCTTGATTTTTTGGTGGTCCGACGGCAGGTCTTTCCCGACCGACGCCTGGATGAGCCCTGCTCTTACTATTCTACTCATGGCTCCTCCCATTACCGGTATATTATTTTTACTCCGCTTCGACCTACTGTGGCGTGAAGACATCGATGATCTCATCCACGTTGGAGGTGAGGGGACACAGGACGGGACACGATGCCCCGGCCTCCAGGTACTCCTGGACCCTCTGGCGGCACATCTCCGGGGTCCCGGAGGCGGTCAGCAGGTCCAATACCTGATCGGAGACCAGTGGCATGGCGGCCTCTATCCCCCCGGGCCTGGGCGGCCAGCCACCCATTGTGTCCTGAATCCGCTGTACAAGCTCCGGGTCGACACCGCTGGCCAGGGCTATGTGGGGCTGCTGCCCTATGTACATGGCGAGGGGATGGCGCGCCGCGTCCCGGGCCTCCCGGGGGTCTCGGGACATGGCCACGGCTATCATCTGCGGCATGTCGACCTCCTCCACAGGGCGTCCCGCCTTCTCGGCCCCCTTACGGGCCCGCTGGAGAGAGACGCGCAGGTACTGGGTAGAGGTGAAGAAGTTGTGGAAGATGCCGTCGGCGATCTCGCCGGCCAGGGCCATCATCTTGGGCCCCGTGGCCCCGATGTATATGGGTACCCTGATGGGCTGTTGCGGGGTATCGGCGCCCAGGTCCAGGCGCAGGTCTCGCACCTTCGTGACCTCCCCTTCGAGGGTCACCGTTTCCAGGGCCAGAAGGCGCCGGACCACGTAGACGTACTCCCGCATGGCCGTGAGGAGCTTCCGCCGCTCGATGCCCTGCTTCCAGGCCAGGGGGTCCCAGTAGGCCCCGATGCCCAGCATAACCCTTCCGGGGGCCAGCTCGGCCAGGGTGGCGAAGGTCATGGCCATTAGGGCTGCGGTCCGGGTCCAGGTGTTCACCACCCCCGTTGCCAGTTTGATCCGCCGGGTGGCCGTGGCGAAGGCGGCCAGGGGTGTGATCCCGTCTCGCACAAGCCGGGTCTCACAGACCCACACCGAATCGAAGCCGCGCTCCTCTGCCCGCTGAGCCAGCCTGATCTGCTCCGAGAGGCCGGGCCGGTCCAGGAATATGAGACCTACTCGCTGCATCTCTTTGCTATGGCCTCCAGGACCCTCTCGGGAGTGGCGGGGAGATCGAAAATTCGGGCCCCGGTGGCATCCGCGATGGCGTTGACGATGGCGGCGACGATGGGAACGTCGCTCATTTCACCACCCCCTTTCGCGCCGAAGGGCCCCCTGGAATACTCCCCCTCCACAGCGATCACCCTTATCTCCTCGGGGGCCTGGGCTATGGTGGGCAGTCCGTATGCCTTGATGGTGCGGGTCTCTCCCGGGACGTACCTCTCGGTCAGGGTAAGGCCCATGCCGAACACTATCCCGCCTTCACACTGGCCCTCGTAGCTTAGAGGGTGGATGATCTTGCCGGAGTCCGCGGCGTAGACCACCCTGAGGACCTTTACCTGGCCCTTCTCCGTGTTCACGTCCACCTCGGCCAGGGTGGTGGCGTAGCCAAAGACATCGCAGTTTGACCCCTGGCCCGTCTCCGGGTCGAAGGCCTGGAGGGTGGACTTCTCGCTGTAGGTCTTGGCGTGCTTAAAGGCGAAGGCGCCTTCGTACTTGGTGGGAATACCCTTTTCCCTGAAATGGGCAGCGAGCTGCTGGAAGGAGATCCTGTCCGCAGGGGTCCGAAGGGAGAAGGCGTACCCAGCTTGTAGCTGGATGTTGTCTGGGCTGTCCTCCAGTAACTCCGAGGCCGTTTCCGTCATGGCCTTCCTGAGGGACTTTGCGGCATCGTGGACTGCGCCGCCAGCCAGGGTTATGGTGCCCTGGGAAGCCGTGATGTGGGGATAGGGCGCCCCGATGGTGTCGCCCATGACTATCTCCACTGATTCGATGGGCACACCCAGCTCTTCGGCGGCTATCTGAGCCATGGCCGTCTTGCTTCCCTGCCCCTTCTCCACCGCTCCCACCAGGACTCGCACATGCCCGTCCTCCAGCAGCTCCGTTGCCGCTTCAAACCTGCCACCGACGCCGATGGCCCTCCACCCGCAGCCCAGACCCACCCCCCGCTTCCAGGGAGGCTCGGGCGGGTCGGAGATGGCCAGGGCCCTGGCCTCGTCGTAAGGCTCACGGATCGCCTCCAGCGTGGCCCTGGTTCCCACGCTCTCCTCCAGCACCATTCCCGTGTGCAGCCGGTCTCCCACTTCCAGGGCGTTGATGATTCGGATATCCAGCTTGTCCATGCCGAGCTTTTCGGCCAGCATGTCCATCTGGGTCTCGTGGACCAGGGCCGACTGGATACTGGTTATGCCCCTTATGGGAATGGCCCTGGGGCTGTTGGTGCAGGCCTCGTTGGCCTCGATGCGGACGTTGGGCACCCGGTACGGGCCTGTGAGGAAGTAGGCGTTCCGGCTAAGGCAGTCGTTGATGGCCTCACCAGGATTGTGGCTCCAGCTCCCGCCATCGACCAGGATGTCCGACTCCAGCGCGACCAGCCGCCCGTCCCTGGCAGCCCCAGTCCTGCACTTTATGTGGAAGGAGTACCACTTGGAGGAGCCGAGGAGCGACTCCTCCCGGCTGTATACTAGTCTCACCGGCATCCTGGTCTTCATCGTCAGAAGGGCCAGGACCCCGGCGTGGAGATAGTCCTCCCGCCCGCCGAAATTGCCGCCCATCTCGGGGCAGATTATGCGTATCCTGTCCCTCTCCATGTTCATCATGCCCGAGATGAATGTGTGCCCTTCGAAGGCCTCGTGGGAGGGGAACCGGATGAGAAGCCGGCCGTCCTGGTCCAGGCAGGCGAGGCCCGCCTCCGGCTCCATGTAGAAGTGCTCCCACCTGGGGGTGGTGAAGGTGTTCTCGACTACCACATAGGCCTGCTCCAGGCCCTTTCTCGCATCCCCGGATATCACCCTCCTGGCATGTACCACATTGGGCTCGGGAGGGTTGATGAGGGGGGCGTCCTCGCTGCCGGCCCGAAGGAAGTCCAGCACGGGGGGCAGGGGCTCGTATTCGATGTGGATTCTCCGAAGCGCTTCTTCGGCGATCTCCTCGGAGATGGCGGCTACTGCGGCCACCGCCTCCCCCAGGAATCTCACCTTGTCCCGGGGAAACAGGAATGTCTGGGGCTTGCCGTTGGGCATCTCCGGCTTTCCGGGTATGTCCCTGGCGGTGACCACGGCCTCGACCCCCGACATGGCCTCGGCCTCCGAGGTGTCGATTGACGTAATTCTGGCATGGTGGTGAGGACTGCGGAGCACCCTGGCATAGAGCATCCCTTCCATCTTCAGGTCAGCGGCGTACCTGGCGGCGCCGGTGACCTTGTCTCTATCGTCTAGGCGGACCACGCTCACCCCGACGATGGGCCCTCCACGCGTAGTATCGGCCTCCTTTGTCCCGGCACCTTGCAGAGCTTCGGCGGCTTGCAGTACCGCGTCGATCACCTTTATGTAGCCGGTGCAGCGGCAGATGTTGCGAGAGAGCCTCTTCACCACCTCCTGCCGGGTGGGGTTGGGATGGCGGTTCAGGAGGGCCGAGGCCTCCATGATGATCCCCGGAATGCAGAAGCCGCATTGGGAAGCGCCCAGATCGATGAAGGCCTGCTGCAGCGGGTGCAGCGAATCACTGGTTGGTCTCGAAGCGGCCTGTTCCACCAGGTATCGAGGGGCCAGCCCCTCGATGGTGATTATCTCCTTGCCCTGGGCCCGGGAGACGGGCAGAAGGCAGGACATGACCCCCTTGCCGCCGAACAGAACGATGCAGCTTCCGCACTCGCCGCCGTCGCAGGCCACTTTGGCCCCGGTCAGGTCCAGGTCCTCTCGTAGAACGTCCAGAAGAGTGCGGTCGGGGTCCGTCTCGATCTCCCGCCTCTCTCCGTTCACCGTGAGGATGATGGGGTTCCTGGTTACCAAATCGAGGGGTCTCCTCCCATTGAAGTGTCGGGATCGTCAAGGCCCAGCCTTTGATGACCCAGGGGATTGTACCATGAGATATGAGGGTGTCCCTGTGGAAACCCCATCCTTATGATGTCGCCGGAGTCGGGGGCGCCGTGAAGGAGAGCTATACGCTGCCAACAAGGGCAGTGTGTTAATCTGAGTCCCGGCTTGTCTCGATACTCGGGACTTATCGTGGCGGCAGTGAGCTAGCGACACAAGTTTATCAAGGATCGGCGGGTGACATGAAATTCGGAGTAGGCATCGTCAGCAACGAGCCCCTGCCCAAAGTGGTGGCCCAGGTGAAGCTGGCCGAGGAGCTGGGGTATGAGAGCGCTTGGCTCATCGACTCTCAGCTTACGTGCCGGGAGCTGTACGTAACCCTCACGGCCTGCGCCCTGGCCACCTCCACAATAAAGCTGGCGGCTGGGGTCACGGCACCCCATACCCGGCACCCCAGTGTGACGGCCAGCGCCTTCGCCTCATTGAACGAGATCGCCGAGGGGAGGCTGATTCTGGGGGTCAGTATCGGCAACACCCTTGTGCGGACCATTGGCGTCAGGCCGGCGACGGTGCGGGAGCTGGAGGGCTATGTGGGGACGGTGCGAGGTCTTCTGGATAACCAGAAGGTCCAATTCGAAGGGGGTGTGGAGGGTAAGATAACCTGGCTGGAAGGCCCGACCGGGATACCCATCTATGTGGCGGCCTCGGGCCCCCGGCTCACCCGGGCCGCGGGCCGGATGGCCGATGGAGTCCTGCTCCATTACGGAGCGTTGCCGAACCGGATTAGGGAGGGGATAGAGCTGGTGAGAGCTGGGACGGAGGATGCGGAGAGATCGCTGAGTCAGGTGGACCTCAATGCCTGGGTCATCACTTCGGTGTCTTCGGATGGGGACCTCGCTCGGGAGCATGTCAGGGGGCGGGTGGCCGTTATGCTGGGCATGATCGACTTAGGGAGGTTCAGCGATGAGGAGCGGGAGGCGATTGGCCGGATAAGGGAAGGGTCCGACTTCTCGCAGGTAACCAGCTCCGACTCGGGCCCCGGCCCCCCCGAGCTGGACGGGTTCATCGATATGTTCACCCTGGCCGGCACACCCCAGGAAGCCGGGGCCAAGGTCCAGACCCTGGCCACCGTATCGGAGTTAAGCCAGATCGTGATCACCTTGCCCGCGTCGGGAGGAAGATTCCCTTCTATAGAGTCGATCATGCGGGACTTCGCCAAAGGGGTCATGGGAGTGTAGGGCACTGTCCAAAGCTGAGGCCTTGGATCAAGCCACGTTCTTCAAGTCACCCTGTAAACGAAGACTCTGTGGGTGATGTCTGGTTCGTCGTAGGGCATACTCTGGAAAGGGGCCGTGACCTCTACGAAACTCCACCTGCCCTCTCGTTCTAAAATGTCCTGCTTGGCCCGAAACTTAGGCTGCACAATCTCGTTGTCGATCATGCTAAAGATAATCGGCCCCCCGGGCCTGGTGACCCGGACCAGCTCGTCCAGGGACTCCGGAGGTGCGTGACCCAGGCTAAGGACGCCCATGGCCACCGTTGCCGCAAAGGAGTCATCGGCGAAGTCCAGGGTCTCTCCCAGGGTCATCTGCCTTAGCTCTCGATAGGCTCCTTTATTGCGGGCTACGTCCAGCATCCCTTGCGACAGGTCCATGGCCACCATATTCTGATACCCGAGAATGTGAAGGCTTTCCCCCAGGATACCGGTCCCGGCGCCTGCGTCCAACAGGCGGCCTTCTGGGGAGGGAGCGTGCCGGACCACCAGACCAATACATACTGACGGTAGTTTATAGCCGTAGCTCAGTAAGTCTTCGTCGTAGTCTTCGGCCCAGGCGTCGTATCGCTCGGCCAGCTTCTTGTTGCCCCTGGTTGCGTAAATCCACTTGAGCCTATCTGCTCTATCCGGAATATCCATAGGCCCTCTTTTCAAGTAGTCATCCTCAATACAGAGAGGTAAAGGGCGAGAGCAG
>JACZVB010000401.1 GCA_022572865.1 Chloroflexota bacterium
CTTCATCACCGCACCAGACACTCCGGATGACCGACCCTTCGTCCCTCAGCCTCAAAATGCGGACGAGTACATATTCAGGGGAATCGACTTCGCGGACCAGGGCGACCTGCAGAGGGCGCTTGCCGATTTCACGGCGGCGGTAGAATTGAAGCCCGGCCTGGACCGGGCCTACTACAATCGAGGGGTCACCTATAACAAGCTGAAGCGATACCTGGAGGCTGTCCAGGATTTCGATATCACCCTTGACCTGAGAAAGAGCCACGAGGGGGCTCTGATAAATCGGGCCTTCGCCTACACCCTGCTGGGTCTGGACACCGAGGCCGAGGCAGACGTGATCCGCGCCATAGAACTGGGGGTAGACGAGGAGGAGCTGAGGGCCAGGATAGAGGGGGCTAGGCTGTCTCGGGGCTCGGGCCTGCCTTGACCCGGCGATGATGATGGGGGGCATCTCCTCCGGTGTCGGGTCTGCCCCCTTTGGAGAATCGCCTTCCTTTCAATCCCCTTTGGTGACCTCCAGCCATGCCCTGTAGGCCCGGTTCCTGGGGATATCGTGGGCCTGGGAGATGAGTTTAGCGGCCTCCCTGGCCCCTACGCCCCCCTTTCGCAGCCGGGCCAGCTTCTCCTTCAGGGCCTCATCGGTTAATCCTTCCCTTTCCGACAAGTTCCCCTCGATCACCAGGGTGATCTCTCCCCTGGGCTCTTGAAAGTGCTCCAGGGCATCGCTGGCGGTGCCGCGAAAGACCTCTTCGTGGAGCTTGGTCAGCTCCCTGCACACGGCCAGGGGCCTCTGGCCGAAGATCTGGCATATGTCCTGGAGAGTGGCGTTGATTCGGTGAGGCGCCTCGAAGGCGATGATTGTGCGAGGCTCTTGGGCCAATGAGGTCAGAAGGCGGCGTCGCTCGGCCTTTTTCCTGGGCAGGAACCCTACATAGGTGAACTGGTGGATAGGCAGGCCCGAGATAACCAGGGCGGTCACTACTGCTGAAGGGCCGGGGATGGGGACTACGGGGATGGCGCTCTCTATGGCCGCCGAGATCAGCTCGAATCCCGGGTCGCTGAGGCCGGGCATCCCGGCCTCGGATACCAGGGCCAGGTCCCTATCCTTCAGGTGTTCCAGGAGCCGGGGTAGCTTGGCCAGGCTGTTGTGCTCGTGGTAGCTGGTTATAACGGTTTTTAGCTTGAACCTGGTGAGGAGGCGTCTTGTCTTGCGGGTGTCCTCGGCGGCTATCAAGGGCACCTCTCCCAGAATCCTTACGGCCCTCAGGGAGATGTCCTCCATGTTGCCTATGGGGGTCCCGATTACGTAGAGCGTCACCCTGTTTCCTTTTACAAAAGCAGCTGAGCGTCCCTCCTATAGTAACATCGACGTTGACATGTCCGATATCGGCCCTATACATTACAGCCGATTGTCGGCCTGCGTTTCTGACCCCGTCTGGTAAGTGACCATGGTGATCTATTTGCTGCAATCCGTCATGACAACCTTCCCTGCCGGGAGCTGTGCTGTGGTGTCTGGGGAGGAAGGTTAGTGGCTAGGCTTCCTTTGGAGGGGCTTAAGGTAGCCGATTTCACCTGGGTGGCGGCAGGCCCTATTACCACCAAGTACCTGGCCGATCACGGGGCCACGGTTGTGAAGGTGGAATCCCATGCGAGGATAGATGTCCTGCGCCTGGCGCCGCCCTTTCCCGATGGGATTGCCGGCCTGAACCGCAGCGGGTTCTTCGCCAACTACAACAGCAGCAAATACTCCATAACCCTCAATCTGAACCGGCCCGAGGCGGTGGAGGTGGCCCGGCGGCTGGTTTTGTGGGCCGACGTGGTGGCGGAGAACTTTACCCCTGGCTCAATGAAGCGGTGGGGCTTGGATTATGAGTCGCTCGTCGGGGTCAGACCCGACATCATCTACCTGAGCTCCTCGATGCAGGGCCGGACGGGGCCCCACTCCCGCCATCCGGGCTACGGCAACAACGCCGTCTCCCTGGCCGGCTTCACACACATGACGGGCCGGCCCGACAGGGACGGGGTAATGCCTTATGGGGCGTATACCGACTTCATATCACCAAGGTTTGGAGTGGCTGCGTTGATGGCGGCCCTGGAGCATAGGAGGCGCACGGGACGGGGCCAGCGGATAGATCTGTCCCAGACGGAGGCAGCCCTGCAGTTCCTGGGACCGGTCCTCATGGACGCTGCGGTCAACGGAGCGGTGTACCAGAG
>JACZVB010000402.1 GCA_022572865.1 Chloroflexota bacterium
ACCTCTACCACCTCCCCAGGGTCGCCGGCCCCGGCCCCCGGCCTCAGCTCCGAGTCGAAAATCTTCAGCCGTTGCCCCTTGAACACCGTCCAGGCCCCGGGCTGGGGGTTGGCGCCCCGGATCAGGTTGTACACCTCCTGCACCTCTCCGGCCCAATCGATCTCCGCGTTCTCCGCCCTGCATATCCCTTCATAGGTGGCCTGGGACTCGTCCTGCTGGATTCTGGGGGCCCTACCCTCCTTTACCAGGTCGATGGACTCCATCATGGCATCCACCCCCTCTGGGAACAGGTGGTTGAAATACAGGGAGCCGACGGTGTCGTCGGGGCCGATTTCCACCTCTTTCTGTAGCAGCACAGGCCCGGTATCCAGCCCCTTATCCGGCCAGAAGATGGTCAACCCCGTCTTCCTATCGCCGTTGATTATCGCCCAATTTATCGCGCTGGCCCCCCTGTGCTTGGGCAGCAGCGAGGGGTGATACTGGATGGTGCCCAGCCTGGGAAGATACAGGACCCTCTCCGGCACGAGCAAGGTGACGAAGGCCATCACCCCCAGGTCGGGTTTCAGGCTTTGAAAGGACTGATACACCTCCTCCGTCTTCATGGAAGTGACCGTGAAGAGGGGCACCCCCTTGGCCTCGGCGGCCTCGGCCAGCGGGTCGGGCCTACCCTTCCGTTCAGGGGGGACAAAGGCGCCGACCACCTCCTCTCCCCGCTCCAGCAACCGCTCCAGCACCTTCGCCCCAAAGGGGGCCTGGCCTATGACAACGATTCGCAATTTATCCGTTCTCCCTTCTACTCATGCGACCCGAAATGCAACCGGCGTTACACTCGGCCACCCCTTCTACGCTAACTTACTGACGCTCCTTCAAGAATGGCCCGTCAGCCCCCAGGCCCTCTCACGACCCAGGCCAGTGGCAACTATTGTACAGCCCGAGAAATAACGTTCCTTTTTGTCACCCTCGAGTCCCGTTTGTATCGGGACGAAGGGTCTAGATTCTTCGTCCTGGCCTGTCCCGATACTCGAGACCCCTCTCTCATGGCGCAAGTTCCAGCTAGAACCTACCCGATCCCGTGGGTGTCGTCAGGGCCACATCTCGACTTGTATCCAGCGTCCACCTATACTTACCCGGTGGACGTCGTTTAGCTACTCGATACCGCGGATGATGAGGAGCCGAGACCTTGGCGGAGACCCCTGGGCCCCAGGCCCGAAATTTCCAGCGGGTGGGTCTATTTTACCATCCGGAGTCGGCTGCGGCCCAGGACCTGGCCCGGGAATTGGAGCGGAATTTCACCCGCGCCAACCTCGACGCCTGGACCCGGTCCGCCTGGGACGATGACAAGAAGCTACAACACGTCGGCGATCGGGACCTCCTCCTCAGCATCGGTGGCGATGGGACCGTCCTAAGGGTTGCCCACCTGGCCCTGCAGGACGGTATTCCCATACTCGGCATCAACATGGGTAAAGTGGGCTTCATGAACGAGCTAAGCGCCCAGGAGGCCCGAGAGAAGCTGCCCGGCCTCCTCTGCCAGGAGGGCTGGTTGGATGACCGCACCACCCTCCAGGCCCAGATCACCCCTTCAGTGACCGAAGGCCCAGAAGGCCAGAGGCCCCTGGGCCCCATGTTCGCCCTGAACGATGTTGTCGTGGCCCGAGGCCGCGTGGCACGGGTCGTTCGAATCCAGGCCCGGATAGACGGCGACCTGTTTACCACCTACAAAGGAGACGGTGTCATCGTCGCAT
Organism: Chloroflexota bacterium; assembly: GCA_022572865.1. The sequence goes on from JACZVB010000402.1 coordinate 1,743, forward strand.
CCGCCACCGGCAGCACCAGCTACTCCATGGCCGCCGGGGGCCCAATCCTCAGCCCCCTGAGCAGAGAGTTCATTCTAAATCCCATCACCTCCCACCTCACCATCTCCAACCCTCTGGTTCTCCCACCGACCACCGTCATCGAGCTGACCGTCAGCACGGACCACGAGGTCATAATGAGCGTCGATGGCCAGATAGAGCGGGTCCTCCAAGACGGAGACAAGGTCTCGGTGACCGTTGGCCCCAAAAAATCCCTCTTCCTCCGCTTCCAGCCCCAGGGCCGCTTCTACTCCACCGTAACCCAGCGCCTCACCCGGATGGAGTGACCTTCACTTCGAGGCCGCTTAATAAATCCTATAAAGCAAGATGTGCCCCGACGCCGAGTCCCGAGTATCGGGACGAGTCTGGGCCGGGGGTTTGTCCCGAGTTCGGGACAAATCTAATTTCTTCCCCCCTTCC
>JACZVB010000039.1 GCA_022572865.1 Chloroflexota bacterium
TGCTTCCCGTTGAAAGTGAATGTCAGGGGCTTGGCCCTATCGATGCGGCCTCCTGTGGCCAATCGATAAGGCTGCGACCTGGAAGAGTCCGGTGGGGACTTCACTCATCACCTCGGGGAGCAGGGTCGCTGATCTTATAGACCGATTTTATTTTGTAGCTGACGGTGTCCCGTTCGGCGTTGAACCATCGCCGGCAGCCCGCCGCATGTAACCAGCGCTCCAAGTACCGGCCGCTGGGATTATTACGCATGAACAGGTAATCGGCCCACTCCAGATCGGATAGGGCGTCGGGGTCCTTTGGCCTTACTATGTGGGCCTCGCCGCCGTAAGAGAATTCCGATTCCTCTCGGGGGCCGCACCAGGGGCATGAGATCAGCAGCATGGCAATGGGTCTCTACTTAAGATCATCAGGCAATACCACTCAGTGGGCCACGGCCGCAGCCCCGTGTTCGTCGATCAGGTGGCCGGTGGTAAAACGCTCTATGGAAAACGGCTCGTTGAGGGGGTGAGGCTGGTCCCGAGCGATGGTATATGCGTACACCCAGCCGGATCCCGGCGTTGCCTTGAAGCCGCCGGTACCCCATCCGCAGTTGAAGTAGAGGCCTTTCACATGGGTCTTGCTTATGATGGGGCTGGCGTCGGGGCAGATGTCTACGGCCCCGGCCCAGTGTCGCAGCAGGCGCAGCCGGCTGAAGATGGGGAACACGTCGACCACCGCCTCCATGGTGCTCTCGATAATGGAGTAGCTGCCCCGCATGCCGAATCCGTTATAGTGATCGATCCCGGCCCCTATAATCAGCTCTCCCTTGTCCGTCTGGCTCACGTAGGCATGGACGGCGTTGGACATGACCACGGTGTGCATGACGGGCTTGATGGGCTCCGAGACCAGGGCCTGGAGAGGGTGGGTATCGATGGGGAGACGAAGCCCTGCCATACTGGCCAGGGTGCTGGTATCCGCCGCCACCGCCACCGCCACCTTTCTGGCCTTGATGACGCCCCTGGTGGTGTCCACCCCGATGACTTGGCCGCCTTCGATTCGGATTCCCGTTACCTCGCAGTTCTGGATGATGTCGACACCCCGGGCATCGGCGGCCCGGGCAAAGCCCCAGGCTACCGCATCGTGGCGGGCCGTGCCCCCACGCCTCTGCAGCGAGGCCCCCAGGATCGGGTACCGGGCATCGGGCGAGGTGTTCAATATCGGGACAAGCTTCTTCACCTGCTGAGTGTTCAGAAGCTCAGCGTCTATGCCGTTCAAACGGTTGGAGTTGACACGTCTTGCAGTGTCTCGCCTCTCCTGCTCGTTGTGAAAGAGATTTAGGACCCCTCGCTGGCTGAACATCAGGTTGAAGTTCAGCTCCTGGCTCAGGCCCTCCCACAGCTTCATAGACATCTCATACAGGTAGGAGGTCTCGTCCCAGAGGTAGTTGGAGCGGACGATGGTGGTGTTCCGGCCGACGCTTCCCCCGCCTACGTATCCCTTCTCCAGCACGGCGATGTTGGTAACGCCGTGCTCTTTGGCCAGATAATAGGCGGTGGCCAGCCCGTGTCCCCCGGCCCCGACGATGATCACGTCGTATTCCACCTTGGGCTGGAGACTGCGCCAGACCCGTGGCCAGTTCTCGTGGTGGTTAAAGGAGTTGCGGATCAGGCCGTACAGCGAGTACTTCTTCATCTCTGTGTTACAGGCAGGGAAGGCTTCATACCGCAGAGATGATATGTGGCCTATGAACTGGTGTCAATTAGACAAGCCGCGCTAATCTCGTCCGGGACGTCACCGCCTTTGGGTATGGGCGCTTTTGATTGCCCTCGTGGGGACGGTGGTTAACAGGCCTCGGGCGGATATGTACGATCGATCAGCTCCTCCATGCCCTCTGTCGAGGTAAGGGCAAACCTGATTTTATACTCGGTGATCTGGGTGAGATAGCTAAGGAGTTGGTCTGAGGGCATGGCCGTTGCCACCAGCAGGGTATCGTCGGTCACGAAGGCCAGGGGCAGGGCCTTGTGCTGACGAGCAGCTTCTTCGGGCATCAGCTTTGTTGCTCGCGGGTCTACCGGGACGTTATTCAAGGCGACCTTTGGCATCTTGAACTCAGAGATCAGTATAGTAACCAAGGTCTCCCTGGAGACGACTCCCAGGTACAAGAGCGTGTCCAGTAGCCCGGCTCCTCTCTCCTGTCTCAAGAGGTCGGCCTCTTCCAACTGCTGGCTGGTTATGAACCCCCAGTCCAGGAGCGACCTGCCGACGTGATCTTCGAGGGAAGGACCTTTCTCGGTCACCATTAGCCCCGTACTCTACAGCGCTTGCAAGGCGCTGGCATGTTCGAGAGACCCGTCTCTGCTCAGATTCCTCGACGACCATTATACAGAGAAGGGCGAGCGCGGCTACTAACCTCTGGTTGGCTGGCCTGTCAGCGGTGGGGAATGGACGCCGCCATAAAAGCCCCTCTGGAGGGGAGAAACGGGGTTGTGGGGTCTGAAGGGGGAATCGACAACGAGAGGTCAGGAAGCTTTCGTGCCCGACCTGCTACCCCCTAGGCCTTTTTCCCGACCGGGTATGCAACCGGGTCTTCCATAGGAAAACCCAGCATGTCCCCGAAGGCGTAGGATGGCTGGGGCTGGGGACCGTGTATCGGGGCCCTTGCTTCGCTGAAAGCTGAACTCGGGGCTGCGGAGCCTTCACGGCTGAACGTCTCGGATCGAAATTGCTCGGCCAGGTGGGTCTGGAAGAGGCGGTTCAGCGCTTTGAGCTCCTTGGAGCGTTGCGCAAGCTGCCGCTCTCGCTCCTCTATCAACTGGCCCAGGTGCTTCTCCCGGTTGGATGCCCACACCATGACGGGGACCAGCATGGCTATCAAGCAGATCCCCACGGCCCCCCTGAACAAGCTGGGCTGGGCCATCCAGAAGACCTGAAACGCCTCCCACAAAAATACCGCCGTTGCCATGGCCAGAACAAAGTGCCGGGCGGCGGCGAATCTGAAGGCCGAAGGGTTAGCGGAACTGTGTCCCCTTTCCCCGAATCCTGGCGCTATTGCAAGTCCAACCTTCATGATTTTGCTAGGTTCCCCAAAAGTCCTCTTCCTATCTGGATACTTCCTTCTTCGACTGTGGGCACACTGATATTAACACCCTGGATTTAGCCCCCATAGAGCATCAACATGCAATCCGTCTGAAGGGTACACGCAATAAGTCTGGGGGTTTGCCCTAAAAAAGTTTCTCAGGTCCAACGATGCATGGCGTAACACCAGACTTGATGAGGATGAAAGCGATAGGAGAGGTTTGGGGGGCCGGGGCCTCGCACCCGATGTTAAGACGTTGAGCGTGCTGGAGAACCCGTGGGGTCGGGTCAAGTCTCAGCAAAGAATGGGCAAGGCGATAATACGATAGGGGGCTGGACGGGGGCCTACAGGGAGATGAGACAACTTCGAGGGCTGGGGAGCATGGGCTCCGTGGGGGGGAGTTGGGGGGAGGGGGAGGGCGTGGAGCCCTAGACTTCGACTGCCTGCTGGGTAGGCATCAGGCCCGTGGCGCTGAGGAACGAGAGGATGGCGCTTACCCTGGGGTGCCTTGAGGTAGAACCGTCGGCGCTGGAGAGCTTGCTGTAGATGCTGTTGATGTGTCTCTCCACCGTCTTGACCTCCAGGGTCAGTACATCGGCGATGGTATCGTTGCGATAACCCTTGGACATCCAGCTAAGCACCTCCATCTCCCGGGGCGATAGCTCCTTCAGCATCGTACCCGAGACCTCATTGCCGTTGATCATTCCATCCATGACGGCCGGGTCCAGGATGATCCTTCCCTGGGCCACCGAGCTTATCACCTGGGTCAACTGCTCCACCGTGTCTATGGTGTGTTTCAGCAGGTAGGCGCATCCCACCGATGCTCCCCTGGAGAACTCTCGTAACGCCTTGATCCCCTTCAGGTCATAATAAGAAGATAGCAGCACTATGGCGGTATCCGGGGCGCTCTCCCTGAGACCCTCCAGCCTCTCCACCGTCGCCGGCTGCAGGGTCTTCACCCCCAGCAGCATGATGTCCGGAGTGAGGGCTGTCACCGCCTCCACCAGAGACTCGCCGCTGGTGTCGTCGGAGGAGCCTACCAGGTCTATGGAGTCATGGGACCCGAAGAAGGTCTGAAACGCCTCCCGGAAGATCTGCTGCTCCTCGGCCATGTACAGCGTGATCCGACTGCTGGGGGCGTGGCCGCTTCCCTTTTGAGTTTCGGGGAAGAACTCGGTCACCTGTGGCGGCTGGCCCTCTTTGTCCAGGGACCGGCTTTCCTTGTCCAACTCCCTCAGGAAATAGATGATATTGGCCAGGGGGACATCGTCCAGGCCGGACTTCTCTAAGACCGTTCTGAGACCGACCTGCTCTCTACCCTGGTGTCTTGCTGTTCTGCTTACCATTGACTTTTATCCATACTGCTTTCTTCCCTCGACAAATCTGGGGTTAGTATCCATTTCCTGCCTTGGCAGTCCCCAGGTGGCTGTTGGTAGCTTTATGTTAGCAACCCGAATCAGGCAGACACAGAGAATCAACACTCAATCCGTCAGAAGGCTACACTCAATGTGATTGAGGGTTTACCCACTGTTAAGCCTCCAGGACCCATTTTGCCAAAGTGGTCTCGGGTATCGAGGTGGATGAAGGAAGAGCTGCTGACAACCCCCGTCTTGGGTCCTACGCGCGTGCCCAAATCGGGGCCCTTAGGGCCAACTCATTGGTGCCCTCTTATATGGAATCCTCAGCCTGCCGCCGGCATAGCCACTCCAGAAAAAGAATAGGACTGGCACTAATAGCAATTGCGGCGTGCCATCCTTCGCCATATTCGGTTTGGTTGATGCCCTGGTCTCTATACTTTATTTACAAGTGCAGGCAACTAAAGTTCAAAAGTAATGAGCCGGGAGAGAACATGATTCGAGAACGGGTAGGTTTCACCCTGATCGAATTGATAGTGGTGATCGCCATCATCGGCATCCTGGCGGCTATAACGGTCCCGGCGATATCCGGCACTGTTGGAGGGGCCAGGGGATCGCAAAGGGAAGGCGATCTGAAGGCTGTTCTCGACGCCAACGCCCGGTTCGAATCGGACTCGGGTTCCGACGCCGCAACAGGATCCCCCACCAAAACCGTCAAGGATGTCAATGGAGATGGCTTCATCGTAGTTGTGATAGACACAAGTGCCAACCCCACCAACGAAATCACCCTCGCTAACTCGGAAAACTTCGTAGACGTAACCTGCGGCGACGGCACGACTTTAGCCGTGGCCATCACGGACTGTTTTGCCAGCGTGGACTTCTCGCTTCTAGTACCCGACTCCCTCTCCAGCGGACCGTCCCACTTCGATGAGGACATCTCCATCAAATCGGTGGATGACGGCTCACCAGACCTGGGAGTCAGGGATGTCAACCGGGCTGGTGACACACTGTTCCTGTTCACCGACATCAATATCAATGCGGCAACTGATGGTCTTGCAGCGTGGAGCTTTAGCGGTGGTATCCTGCTGCTGATAGACGAAGACGATTACTAGATAACAGGTCGGTACAGCACCCCTCAGCCATCAACGAGGCCCGGGGGCTCGCCGCCAGATGGGCCCGAACAGCTGGCTCATAGTCACCAGGCATTTATCAACTGAGATGGTGGTCAGAGCCTATGCACAGGAGCCAGCGCCCTAGCACTCCGCCCTCACAATGCTTCGTTGGGTGCGACGGGGGCCGGGCCCTCAGTCGAAATTGAAGTGCTTAAAGGCCTCGGCGTACTCCAGGCCCCTGGCCTTCCCCACCTCACTGCGCCACAAGCGCATATACTTATCTGCGTGCTCCGGCGTGACCTGGCTCCTGTGCTGCTTCAGGGCCTCGATAGCGGTCTCTATGGTGTCGGTCACGTCGAACCATTTGTCCGCGCCATTGGCCCTATCCATCACCAGCAACTCCCCGACCTTGTGAGGCTCCAGGCCCTGCTCCAGCAGGTCGGGAAAGGTGAACCGGTCCCGGGCCGCGGGGAAGACCGCCGACAGGGCCGCCTCACCTGCAGCCATATGATCGGGATGGCCGATATATCCCCTCTCCTCCAGGGCCCGATGTGGATAAGGGGCGATGAGGATCTCCGGCTTGAACTTGCGTATCTGCCGGACGATGTCTTTTCGCAGTGCCAGGGTGGGCTGGAGCATCGAATCCTCGTGGTCCAGAAACACCACCTCCTTTACCCCCAGAACGGCCGCCGCCGCAAGCTGCTCCCCTCGGCGTATCTTCACCAGTTCATCCGGTGTCATGCTGGGGCTATCGCTCCCCTTGCCGCCATCGGTGCAGATCACATACACCACCTCCATCCCCTCTCTGCACCAGAGGGCCACAGTCCCGGAGCACCCCCATTCGGCGTCGTCGGGATGGGCCACAACCACCATTCCTCTGCTAGGTTTCTCTTCTCTTGTCACGGGCTATGCGCTTCCTTTCACAATTGCATAAAAGGTGAGCATCTTACCAACCCAGGGCCGTTAAAGCAATGCAGGCGTTTACGACAGACCCGCCTTACAGGTAAGCACCAATGCCCCATCTAGCCGGCAAGCTCTCTGAGCAGCAGGCCCAGGCTCGCAGCGATTATCACCACCATAACAATGTAACGCAACACCCTGTCGTTCATCCTTCTCATCAGCAGCGATGCCAGCCCGAACCCCAGAACTGCCCCGGGTACTAGGGCCAGAGTCAGGCTCAACCTCTCCAGGGTATACAGCCCCGTGGCAGCGTATAGGACCACGGCCTCCAGACCAACGAAGAGATAGTAGATGGCGATGGAGGCCCGGATAGATCGAGCCGACCATCCCTGGTTGACCAGGAACAGGGCCACCAGCGGTACGCCCACCCCCATTCCGGTCACCAGCATAGCGCCCAGAAATCCGATCAAGGGCCCCAGGACCCCCGCCCAGGGCAGCGGCCTTTGCACCCTCAAGACGCTGGGGATTGCCAGCAACAAAACAAGGGAGGCGATGGCGATTCGCATCGGCCCCGGACTCACAGTGCTGAGTATCAGCACCCCGATGGGAACGGCCAGCAAGCCCGCCAGGGCCAGGGGAAGCACCCGGGCCACGGGGAGGTCGTGCCGGGCCCGAACCCCGACCATCACCAGCACCAGAATAGAGAGGCTGTTGATGGTGGTGACCACGGACTGGGGGTCCAGCACCAGCAGCAGGATTGGCGATACCACCATGCCCATGCCAAAACCCACGAGGCCCGTGACGGCGGAAGCCGCCAGGACCACCCCCAGGGCGAGGGCAAGCTCGGGACCGGAGAGCGGTATTTCGAAGATTACGTCACCTGTAACAGGGTAGTGTGTGGAAACCTTTGAGCCACTAAAGGTGCCGTGTTGACGGGTCACTCAATCATCGAGGCCCCGGGCCCCACCTGGCGCAGATCGTAGGGCCGTCTCGGCCTCCATGCATACCCTTAGGCAGTGATGCTTTTGAAGTCCCGGGGGTACCTGGTCATCACCTCCCGGCCGTTGTCGGTGACCAGGATCATGTCGTTCAGCATCAGCACCCCAACACCGGGCACGAACAGGGACGGCTCCATGGAGGTGATCATCCCGGGTTCGAGCACCGTATCGTTGTAGCGGCGGTATTCCCCCTTCTTCTCTCGCCCCCAGAAGGGGCCCATCAACCCGTGGGAGTGGCCCGTGCCGAACCCCTTGTGCTCAGCCACACCGTGCTTCTCGAACACCTTCAGGGCTGCATCGTCTACGTCTGAGAACCTGGCCCCCGGCCTGACGGCATCGATGCCACGGTCCTGGGCCTCCATCGCGATGTCGTGGTATCTCTGGAGCTCGGGGCTGATCTTTCCGATGACCCTTTTGCGGGCGATGGTACTGAAATATCCCATCACCAGCGGGTTGGCCCAGAGGGCGACCAGGTCTCCCTCCTGAAACCTCCGGCCTATGGCCCCGGCATGTCCCCAGATCCGGGGGCCTCCCTTTGCTCCCAGCTGGCCGGCCGTATAGTCGAACTCTGGAAAAAGCCTGGCGTACTCGGTGCAAAGAGCAGCCTCGGCCCTCTGCGATACCTCAATCTCCGTATCTCCTACCCGGATGTTCTCGTCCACCGCCGCGGCCGCTACATCGCAAAGGGTAGCCAGCTTCCTGGTGAGGTCGATCTCCTCCTGGGACTTCACCATCCTCATCTCTTCTATAGGGTCCGAGACGTCTATCAGGTCCGCCTTTGGCAGAGAATCTCGCAGGGCCGTCCACAACACCACGGGAATCGAGTCCTCCTCCACCCCAAGCTTACCCTCCGCCACACCATTCTCGTTAAGGACCTCATTAATCAACCGGACCGTTCCGGCCACGGTGTTCTCCGTGTCGGTATAGACTCGAACATCACTGAGCCAGGTGAAGTCCCTGACCCGTCCGGCCTCTATCCTGGGGGTAATGATCACGGGCTCGCCCTTCAGGGGCACCACCACTGCTGCATATCGCCCGTAGGGCAGCACGTAAAAGAACCCGCTAAAATAGACGATGTTATGCACGGAAGTGCACACCACCGCGTCGACTCCCATTCTATCCATGATCTCCCTGGCACCGGCTATCCTCCGCTGAAACTCGCCATCTGAAAACACTCTAGGCATAGATCTCTTCCTCCAAGATTACAAGGCCACGCCCCCGAAGGGTCCATAATCGTCAGTTCCCGCGGGCCTATAGATACTACTCGGGGCGTAGACCGTCAAGGCCACAGGTTCAACAACTCGATACTCAGGACGCGTATAATAGGCGCGCAGTTGGGCGGCGGTGTGACACGATAAAGGA
>JACZVB010000403.1 GCA_022572865.1 Chloroflexota bacterium
GTCTGCACCGAAGGATGCCAGACCTCTGGCCATCGCCGCGCCTATGCCGCGCCCGGCGCCTGTTACTATGGCTATCTTTCCACTGAGGTCTAGGGCAGTTGCTCCCATGTAAACCCTCCCAACCACTTCATGGTGATGTTATGTCCTGGGCGTGTATATTTGTCCTGGGCGAGTATAGAGGAAGGGACAATGGGCCGCAAACTTGGGGGCAGCGGGATTCTAAAGTAGGAGTGTAAAGCCTTGTAGTAACGGCCCGGAGCGCATTACTATTACGGCAGCCCTTCACCCTTTATTTACACGATATTTGCACCCCTACGGAGGACGTTATGGCAGAGCCTTTGAAGATCGATTCCCACATCCACTTATACAAGACGTCCGAGGAGGGAAACGCCGCCAAGGAAGGGTACCAGATATGGGAATACGGCCAGAGGGCGGCCCCCGTCCACTCCAGCCGGTACTCGGGCACGATAGAGGATGCCCTAGAGGCCATGAAATCTGCCGGGATTTCCAAGGCGGTGGTGGTGCACCTGTTCTCGGCCCTGGGGACCCGTGAGGAGGCGATAGCCCGCTTGCCCGAGGGGCTGGGTCAGGACGATAAGGATAGAGCCATCCGGGAGATCGATGCCGGCCTGCCGTACCTACTTAAGGAGTTCAACCGCTGGGGCTGCGATATCGTGAAGGACCACCCGCAGCTTGTTTCCTACATCACCGCCGATGCGATCGCCCTGCCCGGCGAGGAGGGGGTGGCCCATATCCGGGACATGGTGGAGAACCACGGGGCCAGAGGGATAAAGATGCACGGTGCAGTCCAGGGGTTCTCCATGTCCGATGAGCGGATGTGGCCCGTCTATGGGGCCTGCCGGGAGATGGGGCTTCCCATCATCTGCCATTCTGGCCCGGACCGGGGTGGTGCCCACTACGCTGAGCCCCGGGCCTTCGGACGGATGCTGGGAGAGTTCCCGGACCTTAAGGTGGTGCTGGCCCACATGGGGGGCGGGACCTGGCACCAGGCCGCGGAGATCGCCCAGACCTACCCCAACGCCTATTTCGACTGCTGCGAGATCATCGAGTGGACCGGGGGCACAGATGCCCCCACCGACCAGCAGCTAGCGCGGCTGATCAGTGACATCGGCCCCGAGAGGGTGATGATGGGTTCCGACTTTCCCTGGTACGACCTGGACCACTCGGTGGAACGGGTGATGGAGCTGCCCATCCTCTCCCAGGAGGAGAAGGAGGGGATCCTGGGGGCCAACGCCGTGGACATTTTGGGGCTATGAAATTTGGCACCCCGGGCCTGACATAGGGGGCCCGGGACACGCTTAGACGGGCCAGGTTAGCCGACGGTCTGGGCCGGCTTCTCCATCCGGTAGAGGGTTAGGGCGTTCTCGCCCAGGATCTTCCGCTGGTCGTCCTCAGACAGCGATGCGATCCGGTCCTTCACCTTGCGGACCGGATCGATATGGCCCTCGGTGTGGGGCCAGTCGGAGCCCCACAGAAAACGGTCGGCGCCCACATGCTGGGCCATGGCGGCGATGCTGTTCTCGGTGGGCTCGGCGCTGATCCAGCACTGGCGCTTGAAATAGTCGCTGGGCTTCATGGTCAGCGGCATACCGCGGCCGAACTTCTCGTAGTTGGCATCCATCTCGTCCAGCCAGTGGGATATCCAACCACACCCCACCTCCACCATCACCAGGCGTAACCCTGGGAACTTCTCGAAGACCCCATCACACATCATAGAGGTGAAGCTGAGGAGGAAGTCGCCGATGAGCATCGTCTCCACGAAAAAGGATGGACCCAGGCCCTCATCCTCCGGATAGAGGTGCCGGCCCACGTAGCTGGGATTGAACACGACGTGGAGAGTCACCGGCATCTGGAGTTCCTGGGCTGCGTTCCAGAAAGGATCGTAATATTCGTGGCCGTAACGGATGCCGTTGAGAGAGTGGGGACTTATGAAAACGCCTTTCATCCCCAACTTTGCTACCCTCTTCAGCTCCTTTACCCCTTCATTCACGTCCCGCACCGATACGTGGGCTATGGGGATGATACGCTCGCGCTGAGGCCTGCAGAAGTCCACCATCCAGTTCCACACTTCCCAACGGGAGTACAGATCACGGTAGATGGGTTCAGGTTTGTCTCCTAGACGCTCCTGAAGTTCAAAGAAACTGCCTCGCTCCTGGCAGCGGTGGCACATCCATGC
>JACZVB010000404.1 GCA_022572865.1 Chloroflexota bacterium
ACTGGTGGGAGCCTTTCCTGTCCCACAGCCTTCCAGACCAGCGTTCCCGAGCTCTTCATTACTGGTCTCCCTGGCCCGGGGGTTTCAGGCCCTTTTCGGCTTTGTGGTGGGACGCCCTCCTGCTTCGAGGCCGATAGTGAAGCCAATAGAGGAAAAACTGGCATAGGGGCCTTGCTGATGAAGGTAAATATACCGGTAGCGAGGCCGTTTAATAAGTCCTATAAAGCGGGAAGTGCCCCGACTCGGCGTCGGGGCAGGGGGTTTGTCCCGACATGTCGGGACCAAACCTAATTTATTCCCCCTTCCTGGCCAGGCTTGTCCTGAGCTTGACGTATATCCGCCTTGGGCCGAAAGAGGGAATGAGGACTATCTAAGCCTCAACTTTGCCCCGTCGCAATCATCAAGCTAGGGGAGTGCAGAGGGGGTAATACCCCCTCTGGCAGGGGGCCTGGGGGGTGTCCCCCCAGATTTATTTTTCTCCCCCTCTCCCTTAATAAGGGAGAGGGGGACACAGGGGGTAAGGGTTGAAACTGTTATTAAACACTCTCCCAGCAACCTTTGGAGCCTGCTCGTGCGACTTGAGCTAGCCGATTTTAGGGTGACCGACGTCCTGCTGTCGGAGACAACCTCCTACTGCGGTGGAGTGCTGTACGTCAGCGAGAAGGATATCCGCGGCCTGGTAACAGCGGATAACCATTTTATCGACGTTGAGGTGGAGGTCGCCAGGCCCGGCGATAAGACCCGGATCATCAACGTGTTGGACGTGGTGGAACCCCGGCACAAGGTCTCGGGGCCCGGCGCCATGTTCCCGGGCGTCATAGGCCCTCCCGTGACAGTGGGCCAGGGGCGAGACCACCGATTGAGCGGCATGTCCCTCATAACTACCGGGGAGCCGGCCCCCGGCGAGTCGGTCCACTGGCGGGACGGCATCATCGATATGTGGGGGCCAGGCGCACGGTACACCCCCTTCTCATCCAATATAAACCTGGTGCTCAAGCTGAAGGGTAAGGAGCACTTCACCCCCGATGAGGAGCCTGAGCTGGAAAGGCTGGACGTAATAAACGGCTCCCTCTACTCCCAGGAGTACAATCTGGCGGCCCGGGCCGCGGGGTTTCGCGTGGCCGACTACCTGGCCTCGGCGACCCGGGGCCAGGAGCCCGATGGGGTTGAAGTCTTCGAACTGGCGCCTGTCGCCGCCCACCTGCCCAGGGTGGCTTACACCTGCCATCTTCACCTTCAGCGGCTCTATGGGGAGCGGATGGGGTGGCAACCCACCTGGCTCCACCCCAACGAGATGATGGATGGGGCGGTGTTCAGCACCTTCATGGACCTGGCCAACGATAGGGATGCCTCCTACATCTACCAAAACAATCCTGTAATCAAGGGCCTTTACCGAAGGCACGGGACTGATATCAACTTCCTGGGGGTGCTTCTATATATCCATGGTGGCACAACGATAGCCGAGAAGGAGCGAATTGCGGACTACGGTGTCAAACTGCTCAAGATGCGGGGCACCGACGGCGTGGTAATGTCCTGGTCCGGCAGCGGACACCCGGGGATAGATTTCATGATGTGGTGCCAGAAGTGCGAGAGGGCCGGAATCAAGACCACCCTCCTCAATCCGGAGATGGCCCGCACCTCATCAGACCCTGGCTTCCTTCACTATGTGCCCGAGGCCCAGGCCATCGTCAGCACAGGCAACTATGAGATGGCCATAACCCTGCCCTGCGCAGAGAGAGTCCTGGGCGGCGATAAGCTCTCGGTCCCCAGGATAGACGCCTCGGGGCCCCTTCCCCTCTCCCTGCGCTACATCTACTCCTCGACCATACCCATGGGCCACTCCAGGCTCGGCGGCGTAGGCTACTGACCAGCCCGGTGTGCAGGTTGATCGAAACTGTTATTGAACACTCTCCATATCGCCGATTGAAAGAAGGTATCGCCAGAAAGATAGGTTCTGCTATCATGTCGGAAGAGCAGATACGTCCAGCAACCCAATGGGAGGAAGACCATGAGCGTGCGAACACGAATAGGTCTGATGATGCCTGCCGCGGATGCAACCACCGAACCGGACTTCTACACGGTATTAGGCACTGAGGAGTTCTCCATTCACACCCACCGGTTGTGGGACGCCAAGGACCTGGTCAACGCCGAGCGTATGGACCGGATGAACTCTGAGATCGAGTCCGC
>JACZVB010000040.1 GCA_022572865.1 Chloroflexota bacterium
GACCCTTATACGATGAAGCTATCCATGAGCTCATCGACGGTGGGGGATTTGGCCCGCTCCTTCAGCTCATCCTGACGCTGTTGCATCGGCACCGAGTCCGGATCCTGGTACACCAGTCCAACGGGAATTCCGGGGTGATGTATCGCCCGGTAAGCGGCATCCCTGTCCGAGGGGTCGTGGTCCTCCGGCAGGGCCCAGAGGGCGCCTTTAACGCCCGTCTTGGGGTTGCCCTTTAGCAGTTCAAAGGTGTCGTTGTATTCGGTGCAGGGAGACTGGATATGGACGATGGCAAAACCTTTATGGTCCATCCCCTGAACGATGAGCTTGGCCAGCTCCTTGGGCTTTCCGGAGAATCCCGATGCGATGAAGGTGACTCCGCTGGTGAGGTACAGGTCCAATGGGTTAACTGAGCCTTCGATCTTTCCATAGGGAGTGCTGGAGGTCTTCATGCCCAGCTCGGAAGTGGGTGAGCTCTGGCCTTTGGTCAGCCCGTAGACCCCGTTGTCCATGATGACCGCACATATGTCCAGATTTCTCTGGGCCTGGGGGACGATGTGCTCTCCACCGATGCTAAGGAAGTCTCCATCGCCGGCCACTATGAGGACGTTGAGCTCGGGGCGGACCATCTTGATGCCTAAGGCCTGGGGCAGCGTCCTGCCGTGGACGCCGTGAATGCCGAAGGGTTGCTCGCCTTCGAACAGGTGCAGCAGGTTGCCGGAACAGCCGATGCCCGCAACGATAACGGTCTCAGTCATGGGGGCCTCGTCCCTGATAGACCGCTCCCTCAGGGCGACCTCCACGGCGCGCCGGACCCCGAAGTCACCGCATCCGGGACACCACTTGAAGTCATACTCTGGGTTCTTTACCTTCGGTGCGCTTTTTGCCGTCGTCATACCCGTGCTTTCCTTTCGGTGTGGGTCTTAATTCGCTCAGAGATGCGCTGAATAAGGTCGTGGACCTTGAATGGGAGGCCCGTGTACTGGGTAATGGACTCGGCGTTGACACCCTTGGAGCGGAGATAGCTGGAGAACTGACCCAGATAGTTTAGCTCCGGTACTATCACCAGCTCCTTCTGCTTCAACTCTTCGAGCATGGTGGGGGGCAGGGGGTTGAGGTTCATGGTGTAGAACCAGCCCAGCTCCTCTCCCATTTCCATTAGCCGGTTGTAGGCCTCGCGAGCCGGGCCCTTGGTGCCGCCCCAGGGGAGCAGCACCACAGGCTGGTTCGCGTTCTCGGATTCGTATTCATCCTCTACCAGGAGGTTTATCTTGTCGAAACGGCGATGGGTCATCTGGACGTGGCGGTCGGGCCGATGGGTGGAGTCCCCGTAGGGGTCGTGCTCGCTGGCGTTGGCCACGTAGGAGCCCGGGCCGCCCGGTAGGGGCATAGGCGAAAGGGTGGAGGCTTCGTACCGCAGGTAACCGTTGCCCCCGTTGTACACTTGCCGGGTTTCCACCGTCACCGAGGCTAGGTCGGGCCTCGGGATGTTCTGTGCCCTCTCGGAGAGGTTGTGTTCGCTCAAAAGAATAACCGGCCCCTGGTACCGCTCTGCCCAATTGAGGGCCTTTATGGCGGCGAAGAAGCACTCTTCCACGTCGCCTGGGGCGATGACGGGCAGTTCCATGTCTCCGTGGCCGGGGTGCAGGGCAGTAAGAAAGTCGGACTGCTCGGTCTTGGTCGGCAGGCCGGTGGCCGGGCCGCCCCTCTGGACATCCACTACTACACAGGGTATCTCGGCCATCCAGGCGAAGCCCAGGCCCTCGCCCATGAGGGTGAACCCGGGGCCGGCCGTGGCGGTCATCGCCTTCTTGCCGGCGAAACCAGCCCCGACCACCGAGTTGATGGACTCCAGCTCCGAGCTGGCCTGGTAGGCGAACTTGTCCTCACCCACCAGGTTTGCCTCCATGAACACCAGGATGGCGGTTGCCGGGGAGATCGGATAGCCGATGAAGCAGTTCAAGCCGGCGGCCATGGCGCCCATGGAGAGGGCCTGATTGCCGTTGATGAGGACCTGGTCTATCTCCGGCTTGACGGCGGGGGGCAGAGTCCCCAGGCTAAAGCCGCTTTTGGCGGCCCCCTCGCGGCCCAGGAGAAGGGCCTTGTTGTTGGACTCTATGATCTCCTGGTCGTTAGGCCGGCCGCGCGTATACCGTTTCCTGTTGAACTCGGCCAGGTACTCGTGGGGCATGTCTACCAGGTGGGCCAGGGCCCCGACCACGACGAAGTTTGCAGACCGTAGATTGCCTGTAGACCGGGCCAGTTCGGCGAAGGGGAGGCCGAAGCTCTGGCCGTCGGATTCCAGTTGAAAATCACCGGAGTTATAAATGACTACGCCATCCTCGTGTACCTCGTCCCTGTGGGTGTCATAGGCCTCCTTGTTGAACGCCACCAGGACGTTCAGGAAGTCTCCCGAGCTGAGAATGGGTGCGGTGGATACCCTTACCTGGGTCCAGGTGGGCCCTCCCCTGATCTGAGAGGGGAAGGTGGAGAAGGTGAGGACGTGGTAACCTACCTGGGCCGCCGCCTGGGCCAGGGCGGCGGCGGCGGTCACAACCCCCTGTCCGCCTTCCCCGGCAAACCGCACTACAAAATCTTTAGTCTCCAACTGTCCTCTCCGGGCTGGTCAGCAGATGCTATCAGACCTAAGATGACCGCACAAACCCCCGCTGTACATCAGAGCGCGGGGATAAAATATTAACATCGGGAGGTGCTTGATGTCAACCGAAAGCGGCCTCCGGGACCTTCGAGTTATATCGCTGGATAGGCTTCTCCTGGCCGTTGTTGACACCCCCAAGGGGTGATGCTAAAGTGCTGAATCGTTGAGCGGCCGTCGAGCATTCGGCACGATAAATGGTACACTGGTCATAGGTTTCAGAGTGCTTGATGTCGTAGGTCATACCGCCGGGGGGGAGGAGGACCGTCGTGGCTTGGAGGTCACGGGCCCCTGGCGAGGTGAACCCTTTCAACCCAAAACAGGCCTTTCAACCCAAAACGGGATAGATAGCGTCGCGATAGCCAGAGTCTGGGGATGCTGAGCCGAGCATTACGCTTCAGGGGGTGGATATGCCAGAGGCCGAGGAAGAGATCAAGCTACACCGGGGGTTGAAGGGAGTCTATTTCGAGAGGTCGGAGGCGTCCTTCATCGATGGCGCCGTTGGGAAGCTGCTGTATCGCGGCTATAACATCCACGACCTGGCCGAGAAGTCTACCTTCGAAGAGACCACCTATCTGCTGCTGTATGGAGATCTCCCCACCCGCCAGCAGCTGAGGGAGTTAGAAGACCAGCTCAAGGCCAGCCGCCAGGTCCCCGATGCCGTTTATGACGTTATACGGGCAGTTCAGGCCGCCCACCCCATGGATGTCCTCAGGACAGGGGTCTCCGCCCTCTCGGCCTTCGACCCCGAGGTCAAAGACAACTCCACCGAGGCAACCATCCGAAAGGGTATAAGGCTGACATCTCAGGCGGCGACCATCGTAGCCGCGCACCACCGTATAAGACAGGGCCAGGAGCCCGTGTCCCCCGATGCCAGCCTCGGCCATGCTGCAAGCTTCCTGCACATGCTGCGGGGCGAGGCGCCCGACAAGGACGAAGCCAAGCTCCTGGATGTCGATTTCATCCTGCACGCCGAGCACGGGACCAACGCATCGGCTTTTGCCGCTCGGGTGTGTGCCAGCACAATCTCGGACCTTCACTCGGCCGTGGTAACCGGCATCGCCGTGCTCAAGGGGCCGGCCCACGGGGGTGCCGCGGAGGCGGCCCAGACCATGACTGAGGAGATCGGGGAGCCGGAGCGGGCAGCTGAATACGTCAAGGAAACGCTCCGCAACGGCGGAAGGATAATGGGTTTCGGGCATAGGGTCTATAAGGCCGAGGACCCCAGGGCCCGGCACCTGCGGGACCGGTCAAGGGCCCTGGGCGAGAAGATGGGCCAGCCCAAGTGGTACCAGATACTCATCGGGGTCGAGGAGGCCATGTCCCCTTATCGCAAGCGTGGGGTCTTCGTGAACGTGGACTTCTACGCAGGCTCCATATATCACCTGCTGGATATTCCCGATGACCTGTTTGTTCCCCTGTTTGCCATGGGCCGGATACCCGGCTGGACCTTGCAGGTGGTGGAGCAGCATCAGCGGAACATACTGATCCGGCCCCTGGCGGAATACGTGGGGCCCATGGACCTGGAGTACGTTCCCATAGACCAGCGGGGATAGGGCCCTGGGGCCAGCGCTCCCCTGGCCCGGACGAGCCCCACCAGCATTCCTGCTTCCTTCTGCCCTTTCGAGGCCGACACCCTGAAGCTGTCACTTTGTAGCCGCAATCAGCGTAACGTTCCGCCGAGCGTCGTCCGGAGTGCAGAAGGGCGACAACCCCCGCTCGTGGTGAGCTTGCCTGTCCTGCCTGTCCTGAGCTTGTCGAAGTGTTCCGTCGAAGGGAGCAAGGCCGAAGGGTCGAACCATAGCAGGGGTACTGGGCGTGCAGTTCACAATTGTGTCTCCAATGCGGGGTTCCACAGTCAAGTACTCCGTTCCCATCGGCCGAGGTGTGCTATCATTCCAACGGGTTTTTGGCACGGTCACTAAATTAACTCTTTATGCAAGGAGAAGCCGATATGGCAAACCAGATCCAGGTAGGGCAGGAGGCCCCAGACTTTACTCTTCAGTCCACCAAGGGCGACAAGGTCACCCTGAGCCAGTATCGAGGCGAAAAGAATGTGCTTCTGGCCTTTTATATTCTCGACTTCACAGGCGGGTGAAGCACCGAGCTGGCCACCCTTCGGGCGGCCCGGAGCGCATTCGATGATGCCGATACCCAGGTACTGGGCCTGAGCATCGATAGCATCTTCGCTCACAAGGTGTTCGACCTCGCCCTCGGGGGTCTGTGGTTCCCCCTCCTGGCGGATTTCCACCCCAAGGGGGCCGTGGCGGACCTGTACGGGATCATGACCGACAGGGGCATAACAAAACGCGCCTGCTTCCTGTTGGACAAGGAGGGCAAAGTGAGGCTGGCGGAGGTCTACGAGAAGGGCCTGCCTGATATAGCTGACCTGGCGGCGAAGGCCAAGGGTCTGTAGGCTCAGGACGGGGATAAGGCGAAGCTCGGTCATGTTGGAATGAACGGGCATGTCCTCGGTGGAGGTGACCAGGTATGAAGACCAGGGAAGAGGCGGTCGCACTACTCTACGAATACACTAAGAGCGATAGCCTGAGAAAACACGGCCTGGGGGTGGAGGCCGTGATGAGGGCCTACGCCCGAAAGTTCGGCGAGGACGAGGAGGTGTGGGGACTTGTCGGCCTGCTCCATGATTTCGACTACGAGATCCATCCCACGGCTGATAAGCATCCGATGGAGGGGTCCAAGATCCTCAGGGAGCGCGGCTACCCCGAGGAGGTGATCTACGCCATCCAGTGCCACGCCGATTACCTGGGCCTGGAGCGAAAGACAAACATGGACAAGGCGATATTCGCCTGCGATGAGCTGGCGGGCCTCGTCACCGCCGTGGCCCTTGTCCGGCCCTCCAAGAGCGTTATGGACGTCAAGGTCAAGTCGGTGAAGAAGAAGATGAAAGACAAGTCCTTCGCCAGGGGAGTGCTCCGGGAGGACATAATCAACGGCACCGCCCAGTTGGGCGTGGATATAGACGAACACATCGCCACCGTGATCGAGGCGATGCAGGGGGTGGCCTCGGACCTGGGGCTTGGCCCTCCCGCAGTTGGCGCCGGCGAGACTTAGGCCGAGCCATGTCCAAGGACAAGATCATCCTGGAGGGGATGGTATTCTACGGCTACCACGGCGTCAGCCCCGAGGAGAAGGCCCGGGGCCAGAGGTTCGTAGTCGATGTGGAGCTTACAACCGATCTAACTAGGGCCGGTGGCTCCGATGACCTGAAGGACACCGTCGATTACAGTGAGGTCTACAGGCTGGTAAAGGCAGTGCTCGAGGGGCGCAGGCGCGATCTCATAGAGGCCCTGGCCCAGGAGATAAGCTCCCGTATTCTCTCCGAATACCGGGTGGAAGAGGTGAAGGTGAGGGTAAAGAAGCCCCAGGTATCCATCAAGGGCAGCATCCTCTCGGGGGCTGCGGTGGAGATAGTGAGGAAGGGCCCCCCGGGCGGAGGGGTGGCGACCTGATTATGAGTGCTTCTACTACAAGTGGCGATGGCCATTGGGCCCTGGTCCTGGGGGCCTCCAGCGGCTTCGGGGCTGCATGCTCCCTGGCCCTGGCTGGGAGGGGGCTTGATATCTTCGGGGTGCACCTGGACCGGCGGGTTACCCAGGCCAATGCCCAGGCCGTGGTGGATGAGATAAAGGCGATGGGTCGGCAGGTCCATTTCTTCAATATCAATGCCGCAAGCCCAGAGAAGAGGACGGAGGTCCTGGACCGTGTCCAAGACACCCTCGCCAAGGGCCCCGGTGGCTCTATGGTGAAGGTGCTGGTCCACTCCCTGGCCTTCGGCACCCTGAGGCCCTACGTGCCCTCCGACCCCAAGGACGCCCTGACCCAGAACCAGATGGAGATGACCCTGGACGTGATGGCCAACAGCCTGGTGTACTGGATGCAGGACCTGGTGCACCGGGGCCTGATGAGGGAGGGGGGCAGGGTCTACGCGATGACCAGCGCCGGGGCCCATAGGGTGGTGCCGAGCTACGGGGCCGTATCGGCAGCCAAGGCGGCCCTGGAGTCTCACATCAGGCAACTGGCCCTGGAGCTGGCGCCTCGGGGGATAACCGTCAACGCCATAAGGGCGGGCATCACCGATACCCCGGCCCTCAGGAAGATACCGGGTCACGAGTCCATGATCGAAAGCGCTTCGGAGAACAACCCCGGCGGCCGTATGACCACTCCCCAGGACGTGGCCGAGGCGATAGCCACCCTGGCCACGGGCGAGACCCACTGGATTACCGGCGGGGTGATCGGGGTGGACGGAGGCGAGGATATAGCCGGGTTCTGAGCTCAATCCTCTTCGTACGCCTACGGCGTGCCGGCTCAGGCCCTGTCCCCCTGGCAAACGGGGTCTCCACTGTCTCGAGAGTTGTTAACAATCTTACATAACATCAATGCGAACCGTTTCCGCTTCTCGTGTCACAACGGTTATTTTATACCGCCCAGGCTCAGGATTCGTAAGTTCTAGGCCATGGTCTCCATTGAGTTTCCCCTTGCTTGTTCGGAATATCCCGGTGCCCAGAAAATGCCCATCAATAGACTCGACAGTCCTACCCCGTGCCACTAATAATAGTCTGGGAATAAGCACCTGAGACTCGACGGTCAGGATGGCTTCGTATTGATGACCAGAGTTAGTCTTTGAATGGGTTTGATCCGATAGAGAGATGCGAGGCTGGAGCACCATGTTCACATTAATGACACCAGCGGTTATGCCACCAGTTTGTCCGTGGCTTTCGACATGGATATGTTTCTCAGGTTCTTCACTCATCTTGTTCTCTCAGTTCTCCTGAGATGTTAATTACCCCTGCTGTAATGCCGCCTTGTTGTTCATGACTTTCAATGTGCATATAGTCTTGACCCTCTCTTTCCATTTGTCCACCGCCTTGTTTAGGCCATAACATTAGCCCGACAGACGAAACTAAAAGCAGGCCACCGAAAGCCAGACCACTTAGCCAGGCCCAGAGTGGAATTGTGTCCGTGATGCTTAGTATCCCGAACACAACATCAACTCCGATTCCTGAGCCTGCAAGGCCCAAGACAATGCGCATAGACTCAGTTTACCATAGGCGTCCGCGGCACCCGGTGACTGCTGTTTAGCCAACTGGCTGTGGTGTGGGATAATCGTTGTCATCACGATGCTGAAGGTGGGCAATCTACGTCGATGGCTCGGGGGCTACGCTAGACCATGACATCTGAAATCGAAAGTCAAGAGGTCGTAACTGGACTGGAAAACCGGGAAGAGGTCCAGCAACTGACCCTTCAGTTGCTGGAGGACGGCAATCGGGAGGAGGCCACGTCTGTCTTCTGCCAGCTCCATCCCCGGGACCAGGGCCAGGCGTTGCTGGAGGGGAACCAGGAGCAAAGGCAGCTGCTCCTCTCGCTCCTGTCTGCCGAACAGGTGGGGAATGCCCTGGAATACATGGATGCCGAAGAGGCGGCCCTGGTATCGAGCGAGATAGCGGCCCCGGAGCTGCCGGAGATTCTTGGCGAGACCAGGCCCGACGTCGTGGCGGATATCCTCCAACGCCTGCCGGAGGAGCAATCGGAAGAGGTCCTTCAGGCGATGGAGGAACCGGAGGAGGTCACCTCTCTCCTCCAGTACGATGAGGACACGGCCGGAGGCGTCATGAGGCTGGTGCAGCCGGTCCTTCAGGGAGACCTGAGCGTGGGCAACGCTCTGGACGTGCTGCGCCTGTTCACGCCCGAGTCCGAGTCTCTCAGCTCTGTCTTCGTCGTGGACTCGGAGGGCAGGCTGACGGGATCTATCAGCGTGGTCCGGCTGGCCCTGGCCCGCTCCCAGATGCAGGTGCGGGACATAATGGACGAGCAACCGATCTGGGTGATTACGGACCGGGACCAGGAGGAGTGCGCCCGGATCATGGAGCAGTATGACATAGGCCAGCTACCGGTGTTAGATGACGCCGGGCTGCTGGTGGGGGTCATTCATCTGGATGATGTTGTCGACGTGCTGGAGAAAGAGGCGACGGAGGACATGTATAAGATGGTGGGGGTGGTGGGCGAACAGGTGGTGGGGCCTCTGAGGGGATCGGTC
>JACZVB010000405.1 GCA_022572865.1 Chloroflexota bacterium
AAAGCTGTGGTATCTTCCATTCGGGCGACAATTTCTGAAGGGGGAAAGATCTCCCTTTCAGGACTGGGGACCTTTAAGGTGAAGCCCCGCAAAGCCAGACCCGGAAGGAACCCCAAAACCGGTGAGGTTATCCAGATCCCTGTCGGTCGGAAAATCTCCTTCAAGCCAAGCCTGGCCCTAAAAAAGCTGGTCAAAACGCCCATAGTATAAATCCGCCCCGGCGGATCCGTTTTGCCAGTGGACGAACTCGCCGAGGCGAGCTTTTGGCCTGCCAGCGTCCTCTGATTTCAAGCATGTCCCGTTTCCCGGGCCCGTCCTTTTGGACGCCCTTGGTGCACTTGACCCCCCTCAATAATCTACTCAAACAGTCATTTTCCTCGCGTTTTTAATAAAATCCGGGGTCTATGTTACAGCCATCCAGGAAGATTCAGAATCTTCCTCCTTATATTTTCTCACGTATCAAAGCCCTAACACTTGAGGCGACGAAGAATAAACGGGATGTGATTGATTTGTCGATGGGAAACCCGGACCTCCCCACCCCACGCCATATTCTGGACCGGCTTATCAAGGAGGTCCAGGTCCCAGCCAACCACCGCTATCCCGAGTCCAGCGGCCTCCCCCAGTTTCGCCAGGCCGTCGCCCGCTGGTATCAGAAGCGCTTCGGCGTAGACCTTGACCCGGACAAAGAGGTGGTCTCCCTCATCGGGTCCAAGGAGGGGATCGGCCACATGGCTCTCTGCCTCATCGATCCAGGAGACATCGCCTTGATCCCTGATCCCGCCTATCCGGTGTACGAAGCGGGCACCCTGTTCGCCGGAGGCGAGAGCTACCCCGTGCCCCTTCTTGAAGAGAACGGCTACCTGCCCGAGCTTGAGGACATACCGGCCAGGGTCCTGGAAAGGGCCAAGGTCCTCTGGATAAACTACCCCAACAACCCGACGGGAGCGGTGGCTGAGATAGAGTTCTACGATAAGGTTGTGGACTTTGCCAAGAAGCACGACCTGGCGGTGTGCAGCGACGCCCCCTACAGCGAGATCGCCTTCGACGGCTACGTGCCTACCAGTTTCTTACAGGCCCAGGGGGCCATGGATGTGGGCATCGAGTTCCACTCCCTCTCCAAGACCTACAATATGACGGGCTGGCGTGTGGCCATGGCCGTAGGCAACCCCGATCTGATAAAGGCCCTTACCGTGGTGAAGTCCAACCTGGACTCGGGCATCCCCCAGGCCATCCAGCAGATGGCCATAGAGGCCCTGGACGGCCCCCAGGACTGCGTCGACGAGAACGTAGCCATCTATCACAAACGCCGGGACCGCCTGGTTGCGGGGCTGGCGAAGCTCGGGCTGAGGGTTCACCCTCCCAAGGCCAGCTTCTATCTCTGGGCCCGGGTCCCGGCCGGCTTCACCTCGGCGGAGTACGCCACCAAGCTTCTTGACGAGGCGTCGGTGGTGGTGACCCCGGGGTCCGCCTACGGAGAGCAGGGAGAGGGATACATACGCCTCTCCATGTCGGTGCCAGACGACCGGATCGACGAGGCCCTGGTCCGCATCGGCTCCCTGTCTTCTTAGTACGCTGGCGATAATCTCAGGAGGCATATATCAGTCGTAACACCACGTCCACCTACCCCGTGCCCGAGAGGGCCTTTCTCATTGGCGTCAGTGTCAAGGGAACCAGGGGGCCCTGGCGGCTGGAGGACTCCCTGGAAGAGCTGGGGCAGCTGGCCCGGAGCGCCGGCGCAGAGGTGGTTGGAACCCTCAGCCAGCAGCTACCGAGGCCCAGTTCCTCCTATCTGGGCAAAGGCAAGCTGGATGAGGTCAAAGGGCTCAGGTCTGACCTCCATTTCGACGTGGTCATCGCCGACGATGAGCTTTCCCCTTCCCAGCAGCGGGTGCTGGAGGACCGGCTCAAAATCAAGGTCATAGACCGCAGCGCCCTGATACTGGATGTATTCGCCGGCAGGGCCACCACCCGGGAGGGCCGGCTGCAGGTGGAACTGGCACAGCACGAATACCTCTTGCCCAGGCTGGCGGGGCAGTGGAAGCACCTGGAGCGCCTGGGGGGTGGAATCGGGACCCGGGGCCCCGGCGAGTCTCAGTTGGAGACGGACCGCAGGCTGATCAGAAACAAGCTCCACCACCTCAAGCAGCGGATCGAGGAGATCCGGACCCACCGCAGC
>JACZVB010000406.1 GCA_022572865.1 Chloroflexota bacterium
GGCCGCCGACTAATCAACCTGAATTCGTATTTTGGAGGAGGATATAATGGCCGACTACAACCTGCCCCTTCCCGTTAAACAGCCCGAGTCCGACTACTACTGGGACAAGGCCAAGGAGCATGAGCTCTGGCTGCGCAAGTGCAACGGCTGTGGCAAGGCCTACTTCTACCCACGGGACTTCTGCCCCAAATGCCACAGCAAAGACGTGACCTGGGTCCAGAGCAGCGGAAAGGGCACACTGTACGCCTTCTCGATAGTGCACCGCTCACCACCCCCGTTCAGGGAGCAATGTCCCTATGTCATCGCCCTGGTCGAGGTGGAGGACGGGGCCCGAATCCCCACCAACCTGGTCATCGACGATCCCAGCCCGGAGAACATCAAGATAGGGATGGCCGTCGAGGTCGTCTTCGACGACGTTACCGATGACACCACCCTGCCCAAGTTCAAGCCCGCCTAACCTGCGCTCTTGCCCTTTAGCAAGCCTGTCCTGCCGTCGAAGAGAGCTTGTCGAAGGGGGAATGGACGATATAGGAGGCGAGGGTTTACCTCAGCCTCAGGAGGAGACTCATGGGTGACCTATCCCGAACAGCAGCCATCATAGGCGTCGACGAGTCCGATGAGATCGGGAAGCTCCCGAACAAGTCCCGATTACAGCTCGGGTCCGAGGCCGCTTTCAACGCCCTGGACGACGCAGGCCTCTCGGCCAAAGACGTTGATGCCCTCTTCATAGCCGGTCCCAGCCCATATACCATGGCCGAATACCTGGGCATCAATCCCAAGTACACCGACGGCACCAATGTGGGAGGGTCCTCCTTCGTCATCCACGTAGAGCACGCCCTGGCTGCCATCAACGCCGGCTGGATCGACACGGCCCTCATCATCCACGGCGAGGCGGGCCGGAGCACACGGGCCTGGCACGACGAAGACTCCAACATGCCCAACGGCCAGTACGAGTGGCCCTATGGCCTCACCATCGCACCCCACGGCTACGCCATAGCCTGCTCCCGATATATGCACGAGTTCGGCGAGGAGCGGACCCGGAAGGCCCTGGGCGAGATCGCCGTCTCCACTCGCAAGTGGGCCCAGCTCAACCCCAAGGCCGCTATGCACGACCCGATGACCATGGGCGACTACAACGAGTCCCGCTGGATCTCCTGGCCCTTCCACCTCTTCGACTGCTGCCTGGTCTCCGACGGAGGGGGCGCCGTGGTGGTTGCATCGGCGGCGGCGGCCCGCAACGCCAGGAAGAAGCCTGTGTGGGTACTGGGTTCCGCCGAAGGCCACGACCACGGCGACGGCATCGGCCAGCAGGCGGACCTCTGCTCCACCATCGCCCGGGACACAGGCCCCAGGGCCCTGGCCATGGCCGGCGTCACCCACGACGACATCGACCTGGCCATGATCTACGACTCTTTCACCTACACCGTCCTCATCACCCTGGAGTCCCTGGGCTTCTGCGGCAGGGGCGAGGGCCCCGACTTCGTGGCCGACCAGCGCACCGCCCCTGGGGGCGACTTCCCCTTGAACACCAACGGCGGCGGCCTCTCCTACTGCCACACCGGCATGTACGGCATGTTCCTGCTATTGGAGGCTACCCGACAGCTAAGGGGCGAGGGCGGCGATAGGCAGGTGAAAGACTGCAAGCTGGCCCTGGTCAACGGCACCGGGGGGACCCTCTCCTCCTGCGGCACCCTGGTCCTGGGCAGCGATTAGCGGAATCCCACCCTCCCACCCATTTGAACTTTAAAGGGGGCCAGTGGCCCCCTTTAGTATTCCCCCTATAAACCTGATCTCCTAGTTCTCAGTTCTGAGGCCGATAACCTCCTATCAGGTAACGTCCCCGCGTCGTATTCATCATGCATCTGGCTACAGCCTGCACAGGAATACGAGGCGTACTACCCCGAATCAGTACCCCCTACTACTCAAAGTTAGTACAGTTGCACCTTTTAGCTAGCGGCTAAACCCTCTACCCTTGCGAGAGAATCTGCTAAATGGAGGGGCGGTAGTGAAGATTATTGTTGCTGGCTCGATTTTCATTGTTGGTGCTCTCATCTCGGTGTACGGCGAGTTTTATACAGGCTTGTATGTTGTAATCCTAGCTGCTGTCATCTTCTTAATATTCTTATTCTCAAGGATCATCCTGCTAGCAATCCCCTTGGAGATCATTCTGCTAGC
>JACZVB010000407.1 GCA_022572865.1 Chloroflexota bacterium
CGTAGAAGGGAGAAAGACATGAAGGCGACAGGAGTAAGCAGCAAGATAAGAGCAGTCCTCGACGAAATCTACAGGTGGATTAGGGTTTCTCCAATGACGGCCGAAACCCTCGGTGCTCCGGTTTTCGTTTCCTATCACTACCCGAGCCGTAAAGCCGACAATAGGCGAGGTATTGGCTGTCATTCCAACCCCTCCTTGTGCCAAGGCGCCAGGGCGTAACTAGGTAGTAAATCAGCAGGGTAGTCGCACAAAGGGGAAGGGCGTGACACTCTTGGTGGGGGCATCTGAGTCTGTTTCATCTGGTCCTCACACGGCATCATCAGCGCAGGCCACTATCGCCCGGCACGACATCGGCTTTAGTATTGTCCAGTGGGATTCCGAGTCCTACGCTAGCGGGGCCTTATCCAGGTCTCGGACCAGGCCAGGCAGGCGGTGGTGGTATCGTTGCCGTTTCTCTTGGCCATGAGGGGTCTTCCCGAGGCTTGCTTTCCGTTGATCACCACCTGGGCCCGTTTGGCGGGAAACATAATGGTGTAGACCCCGTGGCTGCGGCCCCCTGTCCCGGGAGGCGCATGTACGGCGAAAGGCTCTATGATGTCGTACCAGGTGAGGGCGATATCGTCCTCCAGGGAGACGATCCGCTCTGTGGAGTAGGACCTGACATCCCCATCTCGCTCGAAGGAGGCCTCGATTATGGGGATGCTGGTGTCGGAGAAGGGCGGATTGATCATCGACTCGATCTCTTCCTGAAGCCACCGGGCCATGGCTATGTTGTCGGAATAGGCCACCACCTGGCCATCGGTGAGGTCACTTCGGATGAAAAGGGCGTGGCCCGGGCCCCCCGGGGAATAAAGGACTCGCCAGTGACTTGCCACCGTTGTGAAATCACCGCCTTCTTTCTGCGCCAGGCGGATGAAGGAGTTTTCCCCTGTTACCCGCACCTCGTTGGGGTCTATGGTACTAGCCAAACTGCACCTCCTGATTGGAATGGGGGTATTGTAACAGGTGGGAGTAAGGGCTGTTCTGCTAACCAACCGCCTCTTCGCTCCCGCCCCTCACAATTTGCTCCTCCACTGTGTACAATAGAGCCAGCCCGGATGGCGACTAGACGATATACCAGGGAGGCAAGATCATGCCGCGTGGAAGCTACACCGTCGAAGAGTTCGTTCACGACATCACGGAGAAGCTGGATCAGGGGATGGATGTGAAGAAGCTGCTGGACCAGGGCTCTACCCTGCTGGAGCGGCTGATCGGGAATCCGGACTGCATACCGCACGAATACAAGGTCCCCTCCGGGGGAGGGAAGCACCCTAATCGCGGGTCGTACCTGCTGCACCGCTCGCCGGAGCTGCTTGTTACGACGGTGGTCTGGGGGCCGGGGGACCACGTAGGCCCTCACGACCATCACACCTGGGGGATGATAGGGGTGCTGGAGAACACTTTGCACGAGGTCCGCTTTCGCCGCCTGGACGACGGGTCTAGGCCCGACTTCTCCCGCCTCGAAGAGGACAGGCAGGCCGTCTCCAAGCAGGGTGAGGTGAGCCTGCTGATCCCCGATGTCGACGAGATACATCAGATCGACAACCCTGACTATCGCCCAACCGTGGAGATACACGTCTACGGCCGGGACCTGGCCACGATAAACCGCTGTCAGTTCGACCTGGAGACGGGAGCGGTGACTACCTTCGGCGCCGGCGCGCGGTACGACAACGAATAACCTAAGCACTGACCGTTAGAAGGCTGTCCCATGCCCCGATACATCACGCCATCAGACCTCAACGATCTGCTAGGTGAGAATGCAACCCTCGCTCTGGTGGACGTGCGGGAGCAGGGCGAGTACAACGAGGCCCACATCCCTGGCTCCACCTGCCTGCCCAGGCGGGTGCTGGAGTTCAGGATGAGGGAGATGGCGCCGTTCCTGGGGACCAGGGTGGTGGTGTGTGATGACGATGGCCCTCGGGCCGACCTGGCCTCGGTCACCCTGGACCGTATGGGTTACCCGGAGGTGCTCGTGCTGAAGGGCGGCATCGACCGGTGGGCATCGGAAGGCTATCCCACTGAGTGGGGCACCAACGTGCTCAGCAAAGACTTCGGGGAGAAGGTCCAGGTACAGCAAAAGGTGCCGGAGATCGGGCCCGAGGAGCTGAACGACGGGCTCCAAAAAGGGAAAGAT
>JACZVB010000408.1 GCA_022572865.1 Chloroflexota bacterium
CGCAATCAGTATCTACTGCGTGGCCTGATAAAGTGCCCCCGCTGTGGAGGTTCCTACACGGGGTACACCCAGCACGAGTCTCGGGGCTACCGTTGTATCAATACCGACCATGCTATCTCCTCCACTGGCAAGCGGTGCCGCCCTGGAGCTATATCAGGTCCAGTTGTTGAGGCGGCAGTATGGGCGGCGGTTTCCGAGGCGCTACGGCAGCCCGAGGTCTTGGCCGAGGAGTACCGGAGACGCCTAGATGCCACGGGGTCTGCCGATGACCTGGAGTTCGAGGAGAAGCAGATCGCCATAGCGCTGAAGCGGATTAAGGCCCGGGAGGAAAGAGTCACGGATGCCTATATCAACGAGGTGATGGACCTGCAGCGGTATAAGGCCCAGATGGACAAGCTCGCAGCCGAGCGTGAGGAGCTACAGCGGGTCGCTGATGACATAGAGAGAAGGGCCGGGGAGCAGGAGCGTAGCCGCAGCGTCCTAGACCAGATAGAGACGTTTTGCAGTCAGGTGTCTCAAGGCCTGGACAATCTAACTTTTGAGGAGAAGCAGCAGCTGCTCAGGTTGGTGGTGGAGCGGATTACTGTCGATAGTGGTAAGGTGACCATTGAAACAATCATCCCCACGGGCCAGGACGGTATTAAATTGCGTAACGCTCGCCCTGAGCTTGTCGAAGGATGAAGAATGCTGCTGCGGGTCGTTTTGAGATAGTTGCTTAGCCATCGATGAAGACGAGGCCTGAGGCCTCTTTCTCACTCCGCATCCGGGAAATGGGGCATGACCGTCTCGGCAAAGAGGCGCATGGAGTCCTTTACCTCCTCATGGGTGCCGCCGAAATTCATGTTCAGGCAGATGTGCTTGATCCCCAGGTCTCTATACTGCTCCAACTTCCTGATGACGGCCTCTGGGTCACCAGAGATGACGTTATCGAACACCTCCGCAGGGTCAAAAGGAACGTTCTGGGGTTCCACCATCCCATCCTTCACCACGCTGGGGCCCGTGTACACCGTCACGAACTGCTCGTGGTTGTAGTGGAGGTTGTCCGCCTGTCGGGCCAGCACCTCCCTGTCCTCGGACACGAATGTGTTGCGAAGGATCAGCAGCTTGCAATCCTCGGTGGTCTTACCGTACTCCGCCAGAGTGTCGGTATAGACCTCGTAGGTGTCCTCCAGGGCATCGAAGCTGCTTCTCAATGGGGTGTTCATGATGTTGTAGCCGTGGCTGACGGCGTACTGGACGGAGAGGTCCGACTGGCCCGACATCCAGATGGGGGGATGGGGCTTCTGGAGGGGTTTGGGAAGGACAGTGGTCCCGGGGAACTGGTAGAACTCTCCCTCGTATGAGAAGTCGAACTCTGAGGTCCAGGCCTTGATCATGATGTCCAGGCACTCGTTAAACATGGCTCGATTGCGGTCCCGGGAGATCTGAAGTCGCTCGAACTCGTGGGTGAAGGCGCCGCGCCCCAGGCCTATCTCCAGCCTCCCCCCGGTCAGGACATCGGCGAAGGCGATCTCCTGGGCCAGGCGCAACGGATGGTACAGGGGTATGGGGAGAACAGCCGAAACGATTGGGAGTCCAACAAGCTGAGAGACCTTGACGGCGAAGAGAAGGATGGATGGGCAGGCCAGGAAGTTCATGAAGTAGTGTTCGGCGATTACTATGGCATCGTAGCCCAGCTCCTCGGCATACTGGGCCTGCTCTTCAGCCTCCCGGTAAAGCTCCTCCGCGGGCTTGTTCTTATCCGTGAAATAGCAGGGCAGGTAGTAGCTGAACTTCATGAACCTCTCTCCAAGATCGTCCTTCTCACTGCTTAACGTAGACGCACCGGCCATCCACCCAGGTCATGTCCACCTTTATATCCTTTAGCTCTTCCTCCGGCGCTTCCAGTGGGTCCCTCTCCAGCACCACCAGATCGGCCAGCTTACCCGTCACGATGGAGCCTTTGACCTCCTCCTGGAACTCGGAGTAGGCGGAGTTGACGGTATACATCCGTATGGCTTCCATGACGGAGAGTTTCTCTTCGGGCTCCAGGGTGTCGCCGGAGTAGGTGTGGCGGGTGACGACGCACCAGATGCCGAACATCGGGTTGGTGAGCCACGGATCGGTGCCGGTGCAGTCGGAGCTCCCGGGCACCCGGAACCCGGCCTCCAGAAGGGTCTTAAAACGGAATGAG
>JACZVB010000409.1 GCA_022572865.1 Chloroflexota bacterium
GCGCCGCCGCCTGAGGCTATTGCAGTAATTTTTCCATCCTCGATAGCCACGCTGGCATCCGGCCTGGGCTCGTCGGACACGACGTCTATGAGATGGCAGTTGGTCACCACTGTCTTCATAAGAGTTCTCCTCAGGGGGTTGAAGCTCGGCCCATACTAACCTTGGCCTTCCTCCCGTGCAACCAGGACATCAGCTTCCTCCCTCCCCGGCATACTCTTGCGGCAGTGCATCGGCCCAGGGATAGGCGTTGGGGAACGCCTCCTCTACCGTTTTGCCATCCCAGCTAACCCGGGCGTAGGCCTCCGCCGAGGCGAGAGCCAGCCCCCGGGCCCTCTCCAGGAGCTCCTTGTGGGAGACGCCGTGTGCCTTGCCGTCCTCGACTACCACCCTTCCATCTACGACGACGGTACGGACATCTCCCGCTACGCCGCAATCGACGAGGCTCCGGATCGGGTCCCATACCGCTCCGTAATGAAGGGCGTCTTGATTGATGACCACGATGTCGGCCTTGGCCCCTGCGCAAAGCCGGCCCAGGTCGTCCCGCCCCAGGGCTCGGGCCCCGCCCAGGGTGGCGGCGTCGAACACCTCTCCCGCCGTCCCTTTCAGGGGCGATTCGGAGGCCACCTTACAAAGTAAGGCCGCGGCCCTCATCTCCCTCAGCATGTCCATGGGATAGATATCGGTCCCCAGTCCCAGGGTGACGCCCTGCTCCACGTAGCTGGAGAGGGTGTGGAGGTGCATTCCCCTGCGGCCCAGTGAGATAGGACAGTGGGCGACGGCCGCCCCGGCCGCGGCGATCAGCTCCAGGTCCCTGCCATCGGGGTAGTGGGCCTGGGGGTGTCCGCTGACCATGATGCAGTGGCCCAGTATCGTCCCGGGTCGCAGCAGGCCTGTCTCCGAAAGCAGCTCCACAGGGGTGCGCCCATAGTGCCTGAGGACCTCGTGGAACTCCAGGAGGTTCTGTCCGACGTGGGACTGGACAGGAACCCCCAGCTCCTGGCCCTTGCGTGCCGTCTCCTCCAGCAACTCCAGGGAGCAGGTGTCCATCTGCATGGGAAATAGCGCTCCCCGAATCCTGCCGTCGGCTGCTCCGTCGTTCGCTTTGATGAAGGCCACCGCTTCCTCCAGTCCTCTGAAACCGGCCTCATGGTCCCAGTCGAACTGGAGGACACCCCTATCGTCCCGGTAATAGGTAGCGCTTCGATATCCGGGCCCCAGGTAAGCCCTCAGCCCCAGGGCTTCGGCCTGAGAACGTAGGTGGTTGAGCAGCGGGCCCGATGCGCCCACCTCCATCACGGTTGTGCATCCACCGGTCAGCAGCTCAACCAGGCTGAGTGCGGCCCCGACCTCTGCGTGCTCTTCGGTCTCCTGAGGTAGCTGTCCCCGCTTCTGGGCATGCCAGTTCAGGTATCCGCCGCCAAAGAACTGGGGATCGCCAATGTCCGTTGTTAACCTGAACTGAAGCCGCACTCCGGCATGGAAATGCAGGTTGATGAACCCGGGGGTGATCAGCTTGTCGGTGGCGACAACCACCTCCTCCACGTGCCCGGTATACTCCCTGCCCACGTAGACGATCTGATCGTCCTCCCAGACGACGACACCACCTCGAATTAGCACGTGAGACTCGCCGTTATACGCCACCACCGTCCCGCCGCGAATCATCCGTTTCATGACACCTCCTTAGTGAACGGGTCCGATCAGAGCGATTTCCATTGTCGGGCCTGCGCCCCGGGCGACAACTCTAGACCACGGCCCGGGCTATGACAAGGAGAGCAGGGGTGGGAGCGGCGCGAAGAGACTTAGTGCTGGACATGCGGAGAAGCTGCCGTGAAACGTGCGAAGGCATCGCCGATGCTGACGTCGGATATGGGTAGGGATGAGGTAGGAGTCCGCCACCCCCGAAGGCTGGCATCGAGTCCCGTTCAAGAGGCTCGCGACGAATCGGCGTTGTGCGGTGAGCACATCGACGTAACGGTTGGCTTAAATGAGGAGGGGAAGGGCCGTCACCGCCTGATCAGTACTCCCGCCACCATCGGGGATAGTAGGACTATCGACATGCCGATGATTATGGTGCCCAAGGTGCCGACCAGCGTAAAGACCGTTCCCAGCAACCCGGCCACCACCAGAACAAACACCCCGCCCATTATTGGGAGCAATAGG
>JACZVB010000410.1 GCA_022572865.1 Chloroflexota bacterium
AGCTCCTCTACCGTATCCCGACCTATCTCCTTCGGATTGATCTCAGCCAGGTCAACGCTTGCCAGGATCTCTACAACCCTCCACCGCTTATATTTAGAGAGGGGTCGGGTCTCTTCAATCCGCACCGTATCGCCCATCTTACAGGCGTTGGTTTCGTCATGGGCCTTGAATTTGGAGATGTGCCTGATCCGCCGTTTGTACAAACGGTGGGTCCGGTAACGCTCCACAGCCACCACGACGGTCTTATCCATCTTGTCGCTGACCACC
Organism: Chloroflexota bacterium; assembly: GCA_022572865.1. The sequence goes on from JACZVB010000410.1 coordinate 268, forward strand.
TGGCCTATGTTTATCTTTCGCTTTTTTGTCATAGCTCGCTCTTCGCCAGTTCCCTCTCCTTGATGATGGTCTTGAACCGGGCGATGTTCCTTCTTACGTTTCTCAACTCCCGATGATTGGTGAGCTGGTTGGTGGCCAGCCGGAACCGCAGGTTGAAAATCTCCCGATAGGAGTTCTCCACCTCACGCTTCAGGTCCACATCAGAGAGGGTCCTGACCTCAATAGCTTTCAAAGCTGGTACGCCTCACAACTTCAGTTTGCCTACCCGCCACCCCACCTGTTCTGACCCTTCCTCCATCCCGCAGGTCCCGCCTGCGGGACAGGGGAAGGAATAGAAGGACGGGGGAAGAATAGCGAAAGTGCTGATGAAATACGAACACCCTTAAAATAACTCCTCTCGGGAGATGAACTTGGTAGCCACGGGCAGCTTGTGGGAGGCGAGTCGCATCGCCTCTTTAGCCACCTGCTTATCGACTCCTCCTATCTCGAACAGCATCCTCCCCGGCTTGACCACCGCAACCCAGTGGTCCACATTTCCCTTGCCGCTCCCCATCCGGGTCTCCAGAGGTTTGGCTGTTACCGGCTTGTCAGGAAAGATCCTGATCCATATCTGGCCGCCCCGCTTGACGTGGTGGGTGATGGCGCGACGGGCCGCCTCTATCTGCCTGCTGGTAAGCCAGGCGCGGGTCAGGGCCTTCAGGCCAAACTCGCCGAAGGTCAACGCGGTGCCGGAATGGGCCGTTCCCCTACGATGTCCCCGGTGAGCCTTCCGATACTTCACTCGTTTCGGTTGCAGCATCCTCTGCCTCTTGTTCCTGCTCCTGTTCCTCTTCCTGGTCCTGACCCTTGCCGCTGGGTATGGTAACGCTTATGGGCTGCATCTCTTCGGCCTCGACCCGTTTCGGCTCCGGCAGGATGTCACCCTTGTATATCCAAACCTTGACGCCGATGACCCCCATGCTGGTAATGGCCTCGGCTATACCGTAGTCTATATCCGCCCTCAGGGTATGGAGGGGCACCCGGCCATCCCGCTGCTTCTCATTTCGAGCGATCTCCGCCCCGCCCAGTCTGCCAGAGCAGATTATCTTGATCCCCTGAATGCCCGTCTGCATGCAGCGGGTGGCCGCCTGCCTGACGGCCCTTCTGTACGACACCCTGCGCACCAGCTGATCGGCTATGTTTCTAGCGACCAGGTAGGCGTCCTGCTCCGGCTGGGAGATCTCCTGGATGTTCAGGCGGACCCGTTTGCCCGTCTTGGCCTCCAATATAGCCCTCAGCTCATCGACCCGCTGGCCACCGCGGCCTATCACTATGCCGGGCCGGGCAGTATGGATAGTCGATATGATCTCGTTGGCGCCCCGCTCGATCTCAACCTTAGAGATGCCGGCGTCGCTGTGGTTTTTCAGAATGGTTCTGCGAATAGTCATGTCCTCGGCCAGCAGTTTCCTGTACTGGATACCCTTGGCCGCGAACCATTTGGCATCCCAATCCCTGGTGATGCCGAGGCGAAAACCGATCGGATGGACCTTCTGTCCCACTTATGCCTCCTCGTCCTCGTCGACTATCACGGTCAGGTGGCTGCTTCGCTTCAGTATCGGGGCGACCCGGCCCCGGGGCTTCGCCCTAAACCTCTTCAAAGTGGGGCCCTGGTCTGCATATATTTTCACTATCCGCAGCCCGTCTCGATTCATCTGAAAGTTGTTCTCCGCATTGGAGGCCGCCGATTGCACCGCTTTCATCACTATCTTAGCCAGGGGGGTGGAGGTAAACCTAAGGGCCGTAATCGCATCGTCCACCCTCATTCCTCTCACCGAGCGGGTGACGAAACGAAGATTCTTAGGGGACACCCGGGCTGCTTTAACCCTGGCCA
>JACZVB010000411.1 GCA_022572865.1 Chloroflexota bacterium
CCCTGATCCCCTCTATGGCCATGGGCATCTCTATCTCTCCTAACGACGCTGGCTACCAGTACCTTGCAGAAGGTTATGTCGGTGTATATTCGTTGTCAAGCTAGTATCTGGAGAGAGTGTTCAATAACACTTTCGACCATCCCCCTTTCCCCCTTCCTGGCCAGGAAGGGGGAAGAATGGGGTTTGTCCCGAGTTCGGGACAAACCCCCGGCCCCGACGCCGAGTCGGGCCACTTTCTGCTTTATAGGATTTATTAAACGACTTGCAGACCGGCCAAATGGGAAGCTACGACGCCCTCCAAAGCCGTACCCTTGGAAGCTTGACCTCGAGATGTCCACGAGAATGCCCTAAATGCTTTGCCTATGGCGTTGACCCGCACTTCGATAGGTGAATATAATAGGGTTGTTCTCCCTCCCGCGTAGTTATACAAGAGTCCGGACTGGAAAGTCTAGAAAGGACCGTCTGGTAAGCTACACAGATGGATGACCATCCTAAAGAGGCTTGCGGTGTCTTCGGCGTATATGCGCCCGGAGAGGATGTCGCAAGGCTTACTTTCTTTGGTCTCTTTGCCCTCCAGCATCGTGGCCAGGAGAGCGCTGGTATCGCCACAGCCGATGGCCAGCGCCTCTATCTCCACACCCGCATGGGCCTGGTCTCCCAGGCCTTCGATGAGTCCTCCCTGGAGAATCTAATAGGGCATGCGGCCATCGGCCATACCCGGTACTCGACCACCGGGTCCAGCCGCCTGATCAATGCCCAGCCCATAAGGGTCAAAGGCACCTGGGGTGAGATGGCGCTGGGGCACAACGGCAACATCGTTAACGCCAAGGAGCTGAGGGACGAGCTTTCCGACCACGGTATCGAGTTCCGGGGTAGTACAGATACAGAAGTCATAGCCCACCTGCTGTGCTATGCCCCCGGGAAGACGTGGCCCGAGAAGATTCGGTACTGCATGAACCGTCTCCAGGGAGCCTATTCCCTGGTGGTGATCACCCCGGACACCCTCATGGGCATCAGGGACCCCCTGGGAGTGAGGCCCCTCGCCTTTGGCCGTTTGAATGGAGGATGGGTGCTGGCCTCGGAGAGCTCGGCCCTGGACCATATCGGGGCCGACCAGATCCGGGAGGTCGAGCCCGGGGAGGCGATAATCATCGATGGCTCGGGCATGAAGTCCCATCGGCTCCAGACCCGTGAGCGCCAGGCTATCTGCACATTCGAACATATATACTTCGCCCGGCCAGATAGCATCTTCGGTGGCAAACTGCTGCATCTGGCCAGGCAGAGGATGGGGGCCCAGCTGGCCAGGGAGCACCCCGTGGAGGCCGACATGGTCATCGGCATTCCCGACTCAGCGATGGCCGCGGCAATCGGATACTCCAAGGAATCGGGCATTCCTATGGGGGAGGGAATCCTCAAGAACAGATATGTGGGCCGGACCTTCATCCAGCCCGACCAGCGTATCAGGGAGCTGGGGGTGAGACTGAAGTTCAATGTCATGCCGGAGGTGCTCCAGGGCAAAAGGGTGGTGGTGGTCGACGACAGTATCGTGAGGGGCACGACCACTCCTCACGTGATGGGCCTGCTGAGGAAGGGCGGGGTTACGGAGATCCATATGCGGGTCTGCGCTCCTCCCATTCGCTACCCCTGCTTCTTCGGCGTGGACCTTGCCACCCGGGGAGAGCTTCTTGCCGCGCAGAAGACCGTCCCGGAGATCCGTGAGTTCATCGGGGCCGACTCCCTGGGATACTTGAGCGTCGAAGGGTTGATTAAGTCGGTGGGCCTGCCGGAGAACAAGGTGTGTACCGCCTGTTTCACAGGCCTCTACCCGATACCCGTGCAGTTGGAGATGGACAAGCTGGCCCTGGAGATGTAGTGACGGCTGTCTCAGTGTACTACGTGTGTCTCTACCACGGGTTCCATCCGTTCCTCCCGGGAGCCTATTTCCGTGACCAGCGATAGCTCTTATCGCGCCGCCGGCGTCGATGACGACGCCGCTGAGAAGGCCGTCCGACTCATCGGACGTCACGCCCGGACCACCTTCAACACCCACGTCCTGGGCGATATAGGTTTCTTCGGAGGCCTGTACCAGCTTGGCAACTATCGGGAGCCTGTCCTGGTGTCCAGCACCGACGGG
>JACZVB010000412.1 GCA_022572865.1 Chloroflexota bacterium
CCTGGTTCGACTTTTTGATGGATCGGGAGCACCTGCTCATTGGAGACCCACAGTTTGTGGCGGAGAAGATACTCCGACTAAAGCGGGACTATAACCTGGAGTATCTTCTCACCTTCATGGGCCTACCCGGCATGGATCACCAGGACGTAATGCGGTCCATCCATCTCTTTGCTGAGAGAGTGATGCCCCTGATAGAGGAAAAGGAGTCGGTAGCGGGCTGACCCCGGTCTCTACTCGCCCAACGTTTCCAGGGTCTCCTCGGGACTCATAGAGACGCAGGTGAAGACGGGGGTGTCCCGAAGGGTGTACCGGCTGGCATCGGACCCTCTTAACTCCATCACCAGGTCCAGGAAATCCGATGGGATGTCCGTCTCGAAGGCCACGAGAAACTCCTGATCGTCCAGGCCGAAGGAGTAAGCGGTGTTTATCTTCACCGATGGGTACCGGTGCCCAGTCTTGATGTGGGCGTCCATCATCCCCTGCCTTGTGCTCTTGTCCAGCGAGTACCATTCCCTGGTCTTCACAAACGGGTAGACGAACAGGTACTTGGCCTCCACGGGCGTGACCTGCAACCGGTTTCCCTCCTGTCCCTTATGTTCGTGCTTATCGGTGTACACGGATCGGCGGGTCATAGCCAGATACGAATAAGGGGTGTCCAGGTAGTGCCCCAGGCCCGTGGAGAGGAGGCGGGTGGTGATCTGCTGTACAGGCTCCAGCTGATCGGAGGCGCTCCAGATCAGGAAATCGGCGTCGCCACGGGTCCCCACTGTGCTGTAGGTCCGCAGCATCAGCTGGCCCGCAAACTCGTCCAGGATGGCTAAAAACTGCTCCTTTCCCCTCCTCTTCTCCTCGCCTGGGAGCAGGCGCCAGCCTTTATCGACCTTGTAGAAGGTGTACTTCACGAACTGCCTGTCGTTCTCGCTCACTGCCCCCTCCTGTGTGGGTTGGTGTTCCGCCGGTGGCTTGCTCCAGGCGGGCGGCCGGCCTATGCCGTCGCTTGCTGGTCCGCCCTTTGTGCCTGGTACGCTTTTATGCTGGCAAGAAGCACCTGGTCGGTGAAAGCGTTCAGCTGCTTGTAGATCTCCATGGCCTGCCGGGTGGTCAGGTCTCTGTCCCGGGTAAACTCCATGGCAACGCTGTCCAGGGAGCTGCGGAAGAAGAGAAAGGCCTCCAGGGCATCCTCCAGGGACATGCCGAACCCCACGGCCTGTATCCCGTACTCCTCCCCTATGTCTCTCGCTTCGTCCAGGGCCTGGGAGCGGCCCCGCTTGCGGGTCAGATAATCGCTGGCGGAGGCCAGTAGCCTGCGGCCCAGGAGTCGCTGCCTCAGCTTCTGCTTCTCCGAGACCCTGCTGTACCAATTGCTGGGGGCCGTCCCGCCCCGGCTGAGGCGGCGTCGGATCTTCGTCAGGGCCAGGTCTCTCAGGTCTGATAGACTCCGGCTCTCCCAGGGCCCCGACGACTGGCTCATCATCGCGTACAGGTCTTCCTGGGCGAACCTGCGGTGCCCCCCTGACGTGCGGAAGGTGCGGATGGCCCTCCTGTCGGCCCAGTGTCTCAGGGTGCTCTCGTTCACCCCCAGCAGCTTACTGGCTTTGCCGATGGAGAGCCAGGTGGGGGTAGGTCCTCTGGAGACATCGCCGGTCTCAGTTTTCGTCATGGCGCTTCGTTTGGTGGAGATTTACCCAGATTTTAAGCTATTCTACGGGCACGGCCCGGCCGATGTCAATTTGGACGTAGGACGTCAAAGTGACTGACAGCCAGCTGGGCTAAAGCTCCAGGCCCGCGGCGAGGAATGCCTTCTCTATAGCCTCAGCCAACTCCGCCCTTTGCCCCCGGTCATCCAGGCTGTTTACGGCGGCCCTCAGGGTCCGGCGATAAGCGTCCAGGAGATCGGGGTCAACGGCTCCTTCCCTTACGGACCTCTTATACCTGCCCAGGGCCGAGGCCATCTGCCCTTGAAGCCACGGGGAGCCCAGCCGCTCCGACAGGGCCACGAGAAACAGGGCGTCGCCTTCCAGGGATATCTTAAGCATCGGGTTGCTCTCGGCCCTGTCCAGGTCGTAGGCGAAGTAGATGAGAGATTCGCTGACTATCCGGTCTTCTCCCCTCTGGCTCAGGCCTT